>DASVHD010000037.1 GCA_036382775.1 bacterium
CACTTTGTTCTTCAAATGCTCGCGCAAGATCTCAACCTTTTTCTCGGGACTGATTCGCTGCCGTTTGCCTTCCATTTCGCTCCTTCCTAACCACCTTATTCAGCTAGGCCCGATTGTCAAGTTCCATCTGAAGCAGGACAAATAACCCAACCCCAACACCTTTTGTATTGACATCGTCAAGGCAAGGTCGTAGAAAGGTTCATCGTAAAACTCCTTTCCAAGCCCGCAAGTATACCTTATATTCATGTCCAAGTCAAACGGGGAGCATTCCGTAAGGGGATGAAATGTTTCTTGATAGAATAAAAACAATGTTAGTAAGGAGGTGAAAACAAATAAAAGAACAAATTCACGAATCGATATTTTTCACAACCAAAAGGAGAAAACATGAAGAAAGTCTTGATAGCAATAATCCCAATAATCGCCTTAACATTCATTGTTTTGAGCGTCTTGAATTCAAGAACCTCTGCAGACGAATTTGCTCGTTGGTTATCAGGCTATGTTAAGTATGAAAATGGTAATGGCGTCGGTTCTGGGAAAAATGTATTTATATATGACAGTCCGACCCACTACGTGGGATACGATGCTACTGATGGATCCAGCCAATATCAGTGGAATTTTTATCCCCCCTTCTACGTCTATAAGGTGAAATGCTCATGGTCGGGTCTCTACTCAGGAGAAACCATCATAGACAGAACACTCTCTGAAGACACCCAAGTGGATATTACGGTACATTACGTTGGTGGTGATACTACAAAATGATATTCATAGGTCAGGGGCAGGGCAATACCCTGCCCCTGAATCAAGATCCGACCTCTAGGAATTATCGTACTGTTGACAGTGAAGAATTTGATTATATAATTGACTAGTTTAATGTGATGAGATCTAATACGATGGCACTTTTTAAATGAAATTATATGTTTTTTTTATAATTACGTGGAAAGGATTATAAATATGTCGAAATGTGTTTCAATAATCATACTCGGATTTACTACATCAATAAGTGCTCAATGGCTTGAAACAACCATCTATGTACCAGACTCACTCTGTGGAGTTATTTACCCACAGGCATTTGCCTATAATGAAACAAACAACAAAATTTACGTCGGCGGCTGGGAAGGTAATTCAGTAGTTGTCATTGATGGGGTGTCTGACTCTAAAATTGCCCGAATTCCTGTTGGCCTGGTTATTCATGCACTTTGCTGGAATTCAAGCAACAATAAGGTTTACTGCGCTAATGCAACCAACAATACTGTGACTGTAATTGATGGTGTAACAAACTCGGTGATAACAACCATCCCAGTGGACGTTTATCCATTGGCTCTCGCTTATAATTCATTCAATAATATGGTGTATTGTGCTAACGAACAGAGTAATACTATAACCGTGATTGACGGTGCTGGGGATTCGGTTATTACAAACATTCCGACGGGAACCAACCCCCATCAACTGGTTGTGAATTCAACCAGTAATAAAATCTATTGTACTAATTTTTACAGCAACACTATATCTGTGATTGACGGCGTAACAAACTCAGTGATAAGTACTATCACAGTAGGAAATCGACCCACTGCACTAGTTTGGAATGCAACTAATAACAAGGTCTATTGTACTAATAAGAATAGCAACACCCTGACCGTGATTGACGGTGTTGGGGATTCGGTTATGACAAATATCGCTGTAGGAAACGGCCCTGACGGTCTTACTTGGAATATAACAAACAATAAAGTTTATTCTGCAAACAGAAGTAGTAACACTATAACAGTAATTGATGGTGCCGGGGATTATGTCACAACGAGCATTGCAGTGGGCAGTAATCCTGGTTTCCTAGTTTGGAATTCCACTAATAACAAGGTCTATTGTGCAAATGAAAATAGTGATAATGTTACTGTAATCAATTGTACAACCAATACCGTTATCGCCACAATTACGACAGGAAATGGTCCTCTTGCCCTGGTTTTTAATCAAATCAATGATAAAATATATTGTGCTAATGGTGTGCATGATATTGTGGGTGCCTATGATGGCCTTGATATAACCGTGATTGACGGGGTAACGGATTCCATTATTACGAACATCGTTGTCGGATGCGAACCGTTCGCAATGGCCTGGAATTCCACCAACAACAAAGTTTACTGTGCGAATTGCAATAGCGATATCATGACAGTAATCGACGGTGTAACAAACTCCGTGATAAAAAATATAATAATAGATGGACCTTTTGAAGAAATAATGCCCTTTGGGATGGTTTGGAATTCCACCAATAACAAGATCTATTGCGCTAATTACAATCATAATACCGTGACCGTTATTGATTGTTTAGCAGACTCGGTGATCACTAATATCCCTGCTGGAACTGGCCCTTGGTCTCTGGCTTGGAATTTAACAAATAATAAGATCTATTGTAGCAATGGAGAAGGCAACACCGTGACCGTGATTGATGCGACTACTGATACCGTGATAACAAGCATTGCTGTGGGAGATTATCCCTGTGGTTTGCTCTGGACTGCACCTAATAACAAAGTTTATTGCACTAGTTATGGGAACGACAATATGATTGTTATTGATTGTGCCGGGGATTCTATAATTAAAAACATCAGTATAGGGAGAGGTCATGCGGCTCTGGGCTGGAATTCAATCAACGGCAAAGTTTATTGCGCCAGTTTTGACAGCGCTTATGTTACCGTAATTGATGGCACCACCGATACGATGATAATAAATATTGCAGTAGGGAGTAGACCTGATATTTTTGTATACAATTCCATAAATAATAAAATTTATTGCGGTAATACCGGGGATGGCACGGTGTCTGTCATTGATGGCACAGGAGACGCAGTAATTGCGACTATTGCGGCCGGCGAAGGGATAACACCCCTTCCTCTAGTCTGGGATTCGATTAATAACAAGATTTATTGTGGTAACGGCGATACAACGGTAATTGTAATCGATGGCGCAACAGACTCCGTGATAGCAAACATCACCGTGGGAAAATGGCCATACGGTTTGGCCTGGAACTCCATACAGAATAGAATATATGTGGCGAATTATCTCAGTTCCAACGTATCAGTGATTAGAGACGTCGTCGGAATTGAAGAAGCCTATGGATTCAATGTGAAACGCATGATGCTCAAAATCTTTCCAAATCCCTTTTCTTCATTGACCAACATCTCATATTATCTTGAAAACTCCTCCAGTGTTTCACTCGAAATCTATAATGTCGCGGGTCAGTGCATGAACACGCTTGTCAATGAGAAACAGAATGCTGGTACTTATAAAAGAGTTTGGGAGGGTCGTAATGATATAAATGAAAAACTATCACAAGGTGTTTATTTTGTTCGATTAACAGCTGGAAATCATTCTTATACAGAAAAAATTATTATGGTAAAATAAAGGGCTGGCTTGCGCCAACCCCCCTTTTACCGTGTGTCAAATCCGTGCCCAACTTCCCACCAAAACACATTGCAGCATATAGAATTACCGACAATGGATGAAATGATTTTGACAGCAAAAAGTACAGTTTTATTCAGTTTTCCTTATCCCTAAAAATTTCCTTATTTTCCTTAAATTCCTTTTGCTCGGCTCAACCCTGCCCTTCTCCCAGCAAGTTATTGTATTAGTGGACACGCCAATGAGCCTGGCGACATCCTTCTGAAATAATCTCATGTCCATTCTCTTCTTTTTAAGCCTCTCCCCGATTGTCGTAGGCTTCAAGGGATAGTCTTTTGGATGAAATTTCGGACGTTTAATATTAATGTGAAGCTTGGGCTTTGTAAAGAAATTGCAATGAACCCCTGCCGTTTCATTATTATTTCCGTCTTGATTTTTGATCCGTATTTGCTATACTGAGGCATCGAACCATGAGCACTCCCGAATCCGCTTTACCGGAAAATATTTACGAGCGGCTGATCGATGCCCTTGACGCCCTGCCCAATGGGTTCCCGAGGACCCGGTCGAGGGTAGAAATACAACTGCTCCACAAGCTCTTTGCGCCGGACGAAGCGCTGATCGCGTCCCTGATGTCTCGGCACGAAGAAACGCCGGATGTGATCGCCCAAAGGGCAGGTCTGCCAGCTGCTGAAGTAAAAGCAATACTCATCACCATGGCAAAACGCGGGCTATTATGGTGTGCCAAGCGGGGCCGGGAAATGAAGTTCCGGCTCGCGCCCTTCATCGTCGGCATTTACGAAGCCCAAATGGAAGTACTGGACCAGGAATTTGCTCTACTTTTTGAAGAATACATGAGCACGGGCGGCGCCGTCGGCATCATGCGGCCGTCGCCGGCCCTGCACCGGGTCGTGCCTACCCAGGGCACGATCAAAACCGACTGGATCCTGCCGTATGAGGACGTCAAGGCAATCCTGCTCGAAGGCAGGGTTTTCAGCGTGCGCGACTGCATATGCCGCGTGCAGCAGGACCTGCTGGGCAAGCGCCGGTGCAAGCATGAGCTCGCAAGCTGCCTTAGTTTCACGAAGATGGAACGCCCGCCTCGTGCCGGTGACATACCCATCGAGCAGGCTTTAAAGATCCTGAATGACGCCGAGACCGCCGGGCTGGTGCACACGGTCAGTAACGTCGTTGAAGGAGTTTTTTATATCTGTAATTGCTGCGGCTGCTGCTGCGGTATCCTGCGCGGCATCACAGACTTCGGCATCGAGACCTCGGTCGCGCGGTCAAATTACTACGCGGTCATTGATCAAGAATCCTGCACCGGCTGCATGCTGTGCAGCCAGCGATGCCAGGTCCATGCCATTGCCGAACCGCCATCGGGTGAACCCGTGGTCATTGACAGTGTTAAATGCATCGGCTGCGGGTTATGCGTTAGTGCCTGCGCGACGGAATCGATCCGGCTGGAGCGCAAAAAAGACGCTCAGGCGGTTCATCCGCCAAAGGATTTCGCCGCCTGGGAAATGGCTCGCCTTAAGGATCGCGGTCTGCCTGAATAAGTGATCTTTAATCGCCGCGATCACTGATCTCTTTTTTTATCTCACAAACACGAATTTCCCTTTACTCTGTCCCGCATAGTCCCGATACCGGTAGAAATACACGCCGGACTGAACCGGCAGCCCGCCCCGCGAAGTACCGTTCCAGACGAGTCGTCTGCCGGTGACGCTCGCGACCATCATGCCCGCCGCGTCGTAGATCTCGAGCACGGCTTGCGGGCTCGGAGCCGGCGACGCGTCGAACCGCACGCTGCCGGAAGCCGGGTTGTTCACGATCGACAGCATTAAACGCGCAGGATTCGCCGATCTTTGTTCATTGACGGCCACCGGGCTGCTGCCGACCACCAGCGAGCATACCAGCGCCTGGGTTATGGTGCACGTATCATCCTTGAAGGTCATGACCAGCCTCAGACGTTTTATCGTTCCTGGTATCGCGTTCGGACTGCAATAAATGATGAACCGGGAGCCGCTGTTATTACCCGTGCTGTTCCTGCGGATGACAGGGAACGTCGCGCTGGCGCTCTGGACCGTAACCTGCGAATCCAGGGAAACCAGCTGCGCGTTGACATTATAGGCCGAATCGAGCGGATGGACCGCGCGGTTCTTCAAGCTGAACCATATATGCGACGTTTCGTTGGGATCCAGCTGCCCGGTCATATTGCCCAGGACCGTATCCGCGACGGTTTTTTTGAGGTTGTCAAAGAACACGCCGGCGATCCTGGTGAAATAGTAATTTACCGGCCGGCACTGGTTGATATTGTCGGTGATCGTGGTCATGTTGGATACACCGTCCCAGAAGTCATTCTGGTCGGTTTCGATCGAATAAGCATACGTCATGAATTTCTGGACGCCGTTGTGCAGCGTGTCTTTCACTTCCCATTCACAGCTGCCGCCGTTTGCCGCGTATAAAACGCGATAAATGGGACCGGTCGCGTTCGCCGGGAAGCCGTCCTTTGCGCGCATGGAATCCAGGATCTCCCATTGCATGATCGAATCCGGGATCGGTTCGGCAGAACCGCTGTACCCCCAGACGCAGAGGTTGTAGGGCCCGTAAGAGTGGTAATCCATCTGGGTCCGGATCTTTTTGGGCAGGAAATAGTCGCGGGCGACCTGGGTCTCCGGCTCGGAAAACCGGGAAGGACCACGATATGTTTCGCTGGAGGGGTTCGAGCTTGAACCATAATTATCATATCCCCATTTATAGCCGTAATTGCGGTTGAGATCGATGCCGACATTCGGCGATTGCACGACCCGGCGGTTCTTCCGCCAGTTGGCTGTCGAACCGCCCGAATCCGAATTATAACGGTATCCGTCCGGGTTCATCACCGGAATGAAATAGATCTCGCGGTTGTTGACCAGCCAGGTGATCGTCGAGTCGGTACCGTAATTGGAGAGCAGGTATTTTATGAAGTCCACGCAAAGATAAGTTCCCATGGGTTCGCGCGCGTGACTGGCGCCGTTAATGCATACCGCGGGTTCGCCCTCGTCGACCAGGGGATTATCCGATATTTTAAAGGCGATCATGCTCAATCCCTGGTAGGAATTGCCCGCGCTGTAATACCTGCTGATGCCTGGATACAGGCCAGCCAGGTATTGCAGGGTATCACGCACCTCCCAGTATGTGTAAAAATAACCGAAACTGCGCAGGATCTGCCGGTCACGCGTACCGGCCATTTCCCAGAATTTATCGGCGATGTCGTCATACGTTATCTCGGTTCTGAACCCCCGCGCTTTTATCCGCTCGAGTTCATCCCTTGTGGCATTGATGACAAGGTAGTATTCGCCTGTCTTTGCCTGTTGCACTGTACAGACATCCAGCCTTCCGAAAAGTTCTCCCATATCCCGGTAAAGCTGATCGGCGTTGGAATAGTAGACTCTTACTTCCATCCGGATATCGCCGGCAAAAGCGCCTGCGACCAGGGCGGTAAGACACAAAAACCAGGCAATTATTTTCATAGACCATCTCCTTGTTGCTTATATATATTATATGAATGCATTTTTCGAAGTCAATACGGAACGGATGACTACAGCGATGTACTATGAAGGAAGAGTGTAGAGATAAAAATCCAAAAAAACACTATATTCAATCTATTATCGTTGTAATCTGTCTTTTCATCTCCGTAATCAACGCTACGAATGAAATTGGTAGCGTTCTTACTGCTGTAATCTCAGCTCGCCTTTTATCTTGACCTCATCCATGATCTCGACCCGTGCCGGCCAGGGATCGTCGATCTTGACCTTGAAGGGTTGTGATGGGTAGGCGTTCCAGTCCACGATCTTTACCGGCACCGGTTCGCTGATGACGACCTGGAGCGGTCCGGAAACCGATGGTAACGTTTCCTGAGCCATAAGTGCGTGATCGGGTAAGGCCATTTTAAGCGCGATAATGGTCAGCGCAAAAGCGATCCACGCCAACAAGAGCTTCATGGTCCTGTCTATCTTGATCATTTAAGCCTCCTTGATAAATTATAGCAAAGCCGGCATGATAGTCAACTGATGTGGGATGCAAAAAAGAAAAAAAGGAGCGATGCGCGACCGCTCCTCTTTTTCAGGCGTTTTTATGAACGCGTACAAAGCTAAACGCGTTCGATCTTTGTGGCTTTTTCGCCCTTGGGCGAAGAGGTGATCTCGAACTTCACCTTTTCGCCTTCGCGCAGCGTACGGTATCCATCACCGATGATATCCTGAAAATGTGCGAACACATCGCCAGAACCATCCTCTTTTTGGATAAAGCCGTAGCCCTTTTTGCTATCAAACCACTTTACAGTACCCAATGGCATACGTCTCCTTTCAAGCCTTTATTTGTTTTTGGGTTGAGAATATGAATATTCTTCCACCGCTTCTCACAAATACCAAGCTTTTCAATGGGCAATTATATTTATAAATAGAAATATGTCAAGTACCAAAATGCACTCGGATCACTGCTCAATTCCCCGTCTGGAGCCAAGGTCATCGTATTAATAAAATAGAGACCTTGCCGTGATCCCTAGACTGTCTCAGACCCATCGATCACATAACCTTCCTGCTTAAATAGACTCAGACATGCCTCAGCCACTTCCGGGTCATAAAGATCCCCTTTATTCTGCTTTATCTCAGCCAGGGCTTTTTCAATACCCAGCGCCGGACGGTAGGGACGATGGGATGACATTGCTTCGACCACGTCGGCAACGGCTAGTATTCTGGCGCCGAAGGCGATCATTCCTCCGGACAATCCATGCGGATAGCCCGATCCGTTCATGCGTTCATGGTGCTGCAACACCGCCGGCGCCACCGGCCATGGGAAATCTATGGACTTTATGATATCATAACTAACCTGGGGGTGAGTTTTCATTATATTGAATTCGCCTTCAGTCAGCTTGGATGGTTTGCTCAAAATCTCTGCCGGCACATATACTTTTCCAATATCGTGCAGTGCCCCGGCGACGCGGATACCTTCCAATATTCCTTCTGAAAGACCGAGTTTTTTGGCAATGGCATATGCCAGTTTGCTTACTCGTTTTTGATGGCTTGCGGTATACGGATCCCTTTTGCTTAAAATCAGGGTTAGGGCATCGATCGTGTTTTCCAGCGTTTTCCCCGCGCTGACAACACTTTGCTTGAGATCGGTTTCCAGACGCAGCACCCGGTAACCGATGACGATATCGCCCGCGATTTCGGTCAGAAAATCGATCTCATCGTCGCCGAATGCATTCGGACGCGTGGAACCGATATTTAATAAGCCGATCACATTTTCATGATCGATCAGCGGCAGTATGATCCGCGACCAAAAAACCGGCTGCCCACTCTCGCCGCGGTCGCCTACATCCGGCTCATTGAGCACTAATGGTTTCATGGTCTGGATCGCCGTGTGACCCGGGCCGCGCTGCTTGTCCAGGTCGGCGCACAGCAGCAAAATATCTTTGGTGAGCGTATGCTCAATGCCGGCTTGCGCTACGAACTTGATCTTCTGCTCTTTTTCAAATTCCTCTATAAGACCTATCCACACATACTGGGCAGAATCGTAGTGAGTAATGATGGCGCATACTTCGTTCAAAAACAACCTTTCGTCTTTGATCTTCAATAACAGCTGGCTGATTTCCCGGACGATCAGCCTCTGCGTTGACAGGCTGGCAAATTCAGAATTAAACGAAGGTGAATTATCCAAAGACTTTGTCATTTTCTCCTGTAAATTATGTTATATAAATAAATTAACCAACCCATAACCCGGGTGCCGCTCAAATGGCGAACAGCAAGCTGACCAGAAAGCTGGTGCTACGTCAGCTTGCTGTTCTCGGGGAACTTATTCACTCCCCCCTGCAGAGACAGGCGCCTTATCGACGGCAGAGACACATACTTTGCGCCAGCCCAATTCCCGTATGGAAACGATGCCGCTGTAATATAGGCGGATCTTATTCTGCTCCACTGAACCGGACCTCATGATGATCATCTTATCATCGCGATACGGTATTTCACCACGGTATAAGGTGCCGTCTATCAGCTTCACTTCGTAAAGGTGCAAAGATTTCATGCAATACCTCAATCCATTATTACTTAATCGGCGGCGGTTTGGGAATATATCCACCAACCGTATCCGAATCTGCATAAGCTACCGACGGCATGAAAATATCCAGGACCACGCCAGTAACAGCATTGTCGGTCTTGGCCTGTCTAGTAGTAAACCCCACCATACACCCGATAACCAGTACCAATAGTGTATAAATTAACGCTTTCTTCATGGTTATGTCTCCTTTCATTATTATCTTAATAAGCAAAATCTGTGCCAACTCTGTTTGTTTCGAAAAATCGAAGAATAGTCTTATTAACCATCATTTTGGATGTCTGAAAAGTGCGACAAAATGTCGCACTTTTTAAATATGCAGTTTTCGCCGTGATTTCATGGAGTTTGAGATGCGCTTTTACGACAAAATGTCGCGCTTTATTGAAATGTCGCAGCAGCTGTCAATATGTCATGTAATAACGTTATATTTCTTTATATGTCTCTCGATTGTCCTGCGGCTTATATGCAGCATTTTAGCTGCGAGTGTAACATTACCGTCTGACGCATTTAACGCTTCAATGATGGCTTCTTTTTTTATGTCGGTCATCTTGCCCATTACCGGCGTTACATGTGATAATCCAATATCTTCAACCGACACCATGCTGCCCTTTGATGTCACGACCGCCCGCTCGATCAAGTTTTGGAGCTCCCGCACATTACCCGTCCAGTAGTATTCTTTCAATTGTTTCATCGCTTCAGCGGTAAAATCTCTGATCGCTTTATTCACTTCAGTGGAATATTTTTTTAGAAAATACCGCGCCAGGTGCGCGATATCGCTGGAGCGTTCGCGGAGCGGCGGGACATGGATGCTGAATACGTTGATACGGTAATACAGGTCCTTCCTGAATCGTCCTTCTTCCACTTCGATTTCGAGGTCTTTATTCGTGGCGAACAAGAACCGGACATCGATTTTTCTCTGCTCGGTTTCGCCCAGTCTGCGGATGACCTTGTCTTCTATGGTCTCGAGCAGTTTTGCCTGAAATGACAATGACGTGTTGGTTATTTCATCGAGGAAGATCGTGCCGCCGTGGGCCTGCTCAAGCAGACCGCTTTTATCGCTGACCGCGTCGGTAAACGCGCCTTTCTTATGACCGAAAAGTTCAGATTCCAGAAGCGTCTCCGGGATCGTGCCGCAGTTGATCGTCAGAAATCTATTGTGTTTTTGACGGCTGTACATATGGATATACCGGGCGATCATTCCTTTGCCCGTGCCGGTCTCACCCAGTATCAGTACCGGCGCGTTGCTGGGACCTATGTCTTCGATCTGACGATAGATGGCTTTCATCGGTTTTGACCTGCCAATGAGATAGCCCTGTCCGATTGCCGGATCTATTTTGCTTTTGAGCAATATGTTTTCTTCTTCTATTGCCTGCATTACCGTTGATTTTTCTAAAACCGAAGCCAGAATTTTCGTTACCGTGGTAAGAAAATCCTTATCCTGCACGCTGAATACAGCGTTGGCAAAGCGGGAATCCAGATATACCGCGCCGAGCACCTCCTTGTCGATGGTCAGGGGGATACATAAAATCGTGCGAATCTGATTCAGCATCACGCTCTTTCTGACATTGTATATCACGTCGCTGACCGCGTCCTGGATATAAACAAACTCACGGTTGGCGATGTCACTGATCACGGTCCGGGACAGATCGCCGGCGTCCTTGATCGTGGTTTTATCCAGATTGCGTCCGGCAGCCAGTTTCATCCGTTTCTTGCTCTTTATAAAAAGCGCGCCGCGTTCGGCGCCGGTCGCCTTAATTATCAAGTCAAGGACCTGGTTACTGAAATCAGGATCACCAAGTTTTGCATGAATCAGAGTTGCGATACCCGACAATGTAGCGAGATATTTCTGAGAGACAGCGTGTCGGGAATAATCGCGCACGAGCACAGGATAGAGTTTTTCTTTGAGCTCTTGCACCCTTTGAAATTCGGTCTTGGCGCCGGACAAAGCGTAAATATTTCCGATCTCATAGAGATCCTTAAGAATAGCTTCGATATTGTTTGCTTCAATGTTGGTTTCCAGGCGTATCTGACAGACCAGCTTTGTTAAAAAGGCATAAGTGCTTATGAATCCTCTTTCTTTTAGAAATAATAAATCTCCGTCGAATCCCTGAGGGTCAGTATTGTTCATTGCTGCAGATATGATACTTACCAAAACATTCGTAATGTTGCGGTGGATACTGTGTTCAGAAGATAAAGCTGCAACCTGTTCTGCAAGACTCAGTGCGCGTTCAAATTCATTAGTAAGACAGTAGAATTCGCACGCCCTTATTAGTATATCTGTTTTGTCTGATATATTTGTAACCGCCCCGTTAATAAAATCGAGGGCTTTGGCTAGAACGGATTTAGCTTCGCCTAGCTTTCCCAATGCGAGGTATATGAAGGCGAGATTCATGTAAAAAAGGTTATTTTGGCTCCGACTCAAAGCATTTTCAAGCTGTGATTGTGCTGCATCAAGATCACCTTTCAGATACTGGATAAATGACATTTCATAAATGGCGTGTGGATCATCCGGCGCTGTGTCATGTGCTTGCCGTGCGTAAATCAATGCTTGTCCCAGATCACTAATTTGTCGGCTAATCAAACTCAAATTGAGGAGACAGTTTTTTAGTATTTCGTTATTATCGTGGAGGATTTCGGATTTTAAGACTTCCTCGTATGCGCTTTGCGCGGATTTGAGATCTCCTTTGATAAGGAGAATATTTGCCTTATAAACCACAGCAGTTGCAACAGCATCCGCTTGCTTAACTTTTCTAAAGCCCGCAATTGCAAGATCCACAAATTCCATTGCTTTAACATAATCCGCTTTCAGGAGATAAAACGAAGTGAAAAGGTTCGCAACAAAAGCGTACTGCTTTTCAAGACAATGGGTTTTGCAAAAACTAAGCAGCTCCGTGCTTTTGACGATTCCTTCGTCATAATTTCCCCTATGCCAAGCCATCGTGATCATATAGTAGGATGATTCGGCTTCAAGTGCGTGATTCTTCAATTTACGCGCAGAATCGACGGATTGGTTCAGGATATCTCGCGCTTTATCAAACTCGGAAACATCGAACAGCGCGTACGCTTTATAGTTCGCTGTCCTGATGTATTCCTCAGTGCCAAGAGACATTCGCTGGAGCGCTTGATCAAAGAGCCCCAAAGATTCGCTTAGTTCGCCAAGCGCGTGTATAACTTTTGCAAGGCCGGCATAAGCACGCGCCATTATTTCAGGGTCCGCTGTTTTAAGTGCTTGATCATAGCGTTGTTGAGCGCGGGCATTGTTGCCCGCAATGTCATAAAGATCGGCGGCTTTGAGCACAAAAGCGAAGTATTGGTCATTTTTCTTACTTTCCGACAGGCCGATCAGTTTTTCATACAGAATTACCGCCGAATCATTGTCGTAAATTCTTTCCGCTTCTTCAGCTGCTTTTTGAAAATACGTTATTGCCTGAGGTATCCTGCCTGACTTCTCGTATAACGCGGCGACCGGCGCGTAATGCCATGCCTGCATCGGTGACATGGATTCGAACGCGGCGATCAATTTATTGACTAATTGCGCCTGCTCCTGCGGCGGGATCATTTCCTTAACGATGGCTAACAGGATTTTATTGGCAACCACGGCTATGATGCCGTGCGCAGTATGCTCGATCCGGACCAGACCGCTGTTTTTCAGACGTTCAAGGTTGATTTCGCCGCGTCCGGGCACCAGGTCGTTTATCATTGCCATTGATAATGGGCATTCACAAATGGCCAGCAGCTTGAGTAACAAAAGTTCATCGTCCCCAACATCTTTTATTCTCATCGTGAGAATGTTTTCGGTCTTTGAAGGCATTTCCGTTTGTTTTAGTAAAGCCATATTTACCTGCCATTTGTTATCCCTGAAAACAAGTGCCTGTTTCTCATGGAGCGCTTTAAACGTTTCGACAATAAAAAGCGGATTTCCGCTGGTCATATCCATAATTGATCCGGCGAATTCATGGATACCGCTTTCCGACGGCTGAATCTCGATGACGAAAAAAGTCTTCGCGAGCAGCTGTTCGATTTCGGGCATCGAGAAAAGCTCCAGGCCGATCATGTCGAAATTTGTCTGCTTGACGCGCTCCGATGTTATGTCTCCGACCGTATTCGCGCTTGCCGCGACCAGCAGGTTAGAACCGGCTGCTCCCAGACCGATATAACGCAGCAAACCCAGTTCGAAATCACTGCAATCCTCAAGATCATCGACCAGAATCCCCAAACCGGAACGGGAAGCGTACTCAGCTATTGCCTGCCTGAT
This sequence comes from bacterium, assembly GCA_036382775.1. Classification (NCBI taxonomy): domain Bacteria; species bacterium. The sequence goes on from DASVHD010000037.1 coordinate 13,730, forward strand.
CTCTTCATAAGCCTGGATCTTATTCTGAGGATGATAATCCCGGCTATTATCATCATCCGGGATACCGAGGAAATCCCTGAGCGCCGCCAGGAGCGAGATGTTTCCTTTGCCGATATGCCAGAGGACCTGCCAGCCCCTTGTCTGCAGCCTGTACTTTATCTCCCTTAAGTGGCGCGTTTTGCCGGCGCCGGTGTCGCCGCAGATAACGAAAGGATTTATTATTGCGGCGGTATCCGTCCTCATTTTTATTTCAGGGTTTTCCACGTAGCCGGTGACGGGGATGTCGACGTCATACTTCATCGACTCGATCTTGCCGCTGGGGAGTTGTTTTCTGAAATACTCATGCAACTCGGGCAGAGCCGGTCTGAGATAAGGCTCGGGTGCGATAAGGCGGTCGAGATAAGAATTCAGCTCTTCAGGCACGCGGTCTAATTTCTGAAAATTCTTGTACGGTTTGATACCGGATAAAATTTCATACATGATTATGCCGAGGGAATATAGATCGCTGCGCTGGTCAAGCCCGATGCCCTTGAGCACCTCGGGCGCTATATACCCGATCGTGCCGGCGCCGGGCGAATCGCCGCAGGCAATGCCGGCAAAGCCGAAATCGATCAGCGTCGCTTTTTTTCGGACCGTATCGTACAGAACATGCTCGGGCTTTAGGTCGGAATGAATAAAACCCTTGTTATGAAACGCGCCGAGCGCGTCGAAGACCTGCAGAAAAGCGGCGATGAAATCCTCGGTAAATCCTTTGAAACACTCGCCGATAGGCTTGCCGTCGATATATTCGGACGTGAAAAAAGCCCGGCCTTCCTTGTCAATATCGTAATCAAGTACGCGCACGATATGCGGATGCTGAAACTGCGTCAGAATACGATATTCCCGTGAAATGAGCTCATTGAATTGGATCGAGTTGTCGAGCGCTTTTTTTTGAATTAATTTGCTTTTATCGGAGGCTTCCAGGAGATAAACGACCGCATTGCGCGTTTCCTCGAGTTTTTTGGCTTTTTTGTACTGAGCAAGCGGCGGCGTACCGGTCATAATAACATTTAGAAGTCTATATAAATCTATTCGGTTGTCAACACCTTTGGAGGTTTAATTCTCTGCTTGCTTCATTCACCGACACCAGGCACAAAAACTATAGACAGATAATATCAATTCCTTTAATATCGTTTTTGCTCAACACTTCATTGACCAAGTCCTTGCCGTTATGACCGTTGCAGTTCCTCGGCACGACAATATGGAATTTGGCGCCGAGATTCAGGGCGGTCATGGCAAATAACCGGCTTTTGCTGACGGTAGCATCGTCAAGCATCGTATCGCATGTTTCGATCTCGTAGAGCAGCAGTTTGAGATTTTCCGAGGTGGTGTTTTTATATACGGCATCCGGCAAATGTCTGGTGTTGGGTCCGGCGATCTCTTCACAATCGATTTCCGTAAAATCCTTCATGTTCTTCAAACTATCGCGCAGCGCACACCGAAGCTGATCATATTCGCTGGTTTTTCTTGCTCCACCCTCCACGATTCTTGGTTCCATATAACCGACGTAGAGTTCGGTATCGCACCGTGGACAGATCATCAGTTCGTCGGGACCGATATAACCCAACGACATCCAGCATTTAGAGCATCTGAACACCAGCCTGGGTATGGCATCCTGCGAATCGTCTAATGGCATGGGTCATTCCTCAGCTTTTAATGTAATGATATTTAGAATTAAGCCTCTGTCAATAGTTGATCAAAAGGGAACAGAAATTAGATTGTGTGTTATTTGAAGCAAAGGGTAATGCACAAAGTAAAGATCTGACCTCCAGGGTTCAATCTCAGCCTGGAATATGTCATTGCGAGTGATTTTGGTACGCAACCTTATATATAACAATAAAAATACATGGAGTCCCTGTGGGGCAACCCTTAAAATTCCAACGCTGGTGTCCCGAGGAACGAGGGGAAGCAATCTCATCCCGGACTATGTCATTGCGAGTGATTTTGGTACGAAGCAATCTCATTTTTTTTATGTCATTCTCGTGCAAACGGGAATCCAGTGTTTATGTCGTTATCACTGTAATCTATTTCTTCATCACTGTCATCGATCTGCCGCTAGGCAGAAGCAATCTCAGCCTGATTCTAATATTTGTGTTTCACAAACCTGCTTTCAGGACAGTCCGGTTTGGTTGGTTTTTAGTCTGAGAACAACCGTGATCCAACCGCCGGCTACGATTCCACAATTGCGAAATAGTGAAATAGTCATATCAACGAAATGTATAATGTAAAGATCTGACCCCAAGGTACACACATCAGATTATCAGGTGTAAATCCTTTAATTGATCTGCTGACAACCTTGAAAAAAAGTTGTTACTGGTGTCCCTGTGGGATATCCTGATGATCTGGTCTGCTGTCATCATTTAAGGCAGGCAGAAAATCTGGATTCCCGTTTGCACGGGAATGACAGAGGGAAGCGGATTGACAATGAACCCCTGATGGCTATACTACAGGGACATGGCCGAACTGCTCGATGCCCAGACCAAGCAAGACCTGACCGCCCTGCTGGAGCAGCTGCCAAGGCCGGTCAATATTATTTTCTTTACCAAGGAAAAAGACTGCCCCCATTGCCAGGAACAGCAGCAGGTACTCTCGGAAATAACCGCGCTGTCAAGCAAGATCACGCTCACGGTCTACGACATGGCCAAGGACAGCATCACCGCTGCCAAGTACGGCATCGCGAGAACGCCCGCCACCGTGATCATCAGCACCAAGGATCACGGCATCAGGCTCTACGGCGTGACCGCCGGCTATGAGTTCTCGTCGCTCGTGGAAACCATCATCATGGTAAGTACCGATACTTCGGGCCTGTCGCCGGAGATCGAATCCATAATCAGGACCATTGACCAGCCCGTGCACCTCGAGGTCATGGTCACCTTGACCTGTCCTTATTGCCCGCGCGCGGTCCACGCCGCTTTCCAACTGGCAATGGTCAGCGACCAGATAAGCGCCGACGCGGTGGACTCCGGTGAATTCCCCGAAGTGGCGCAGCGCTACGATGTCTCGGGAGTGCCCAAAACGATCATTAACGAAAAATTCTCGTTCACCGGCGCGATACCGGTCGAATCGGTCTATCTTGAGATCCTCAAAAATCTGAAACCAGACGAATATAAAAAAGTAAGGGCTTCGATCCAGGAAGCCCAGGGACACCGCCACGTCCGCCCCGCCGATCCCAAACACACTTATGATATGATCATTGTCGGCGGCGGTCCGGCCGCCTTGTCCGCGGCGGTCTATGCGGCAAGAAAAGAACTCGATGTTCTTCTTGTGGCCGACGAACTGGGCGGGCAGATCATCAATACCGCGGTGATCGAGAATTATCTGGGTCTGCCCGGCATCAGCGGCAAAGAGCTGGCCGAGCAATTCCAGTTCCACGCCGAGCAGTTCCCCATTGCCGAAAAGATCGGTTCACCGGCATCAAAGGTATCGGAAATAGACGGCATATTCACGGTCAACACGGCGGACGAACAGAGTTTCACCGGCCACACGGTCATATACTGCGCGGGCAAGGAATACCAGAAACTCGGGATTCCGGGTGAAAACCAATTTGTCGGTCACGGCATTGCTTTCTGCGCGACCTGCGACGCGCCCCTGTACAAGGGGAAAAAGGTCGCGGTGATCGGCGGGGGCAATTCCGCGCTCACTGCGGCGCGGGATCTTATGATGTACGCCAGCGAGGTTCACCTCGTGCACCGCCGCGATTCATTCAAGGCAGACCCAACCCTGGTAGACGAAATAAAAGCATTGAAAAAAGTAATCATCCATTATGAAACCGAGGTGAAGGAGTTCCTCGGCGATGAGAAACTTAAAGGCATGAGGATCTCGACCGCCGGTGGTGCAAAACCTGAGGATATCGAGGTGAACGGCGTTTTCCTGGAGATCGGGCTGAGCCCGAACACGGCACCGGTGCAGGATCTCGTGCCCTTGAACGCCAACCGTGAGATCCCTGTTAACCGCGATAATTCGACCGCGCGGGCGGGATTTTTTGGTGCCGGTGACGCCACCGACGTGGTGGAAAAGCAGATCGTTATCGCCGCGGCCGAAGGCGCGAAAGCCGCGCTCGCCGCGTACAAATTTCTGGTTGGCAAAAAAGTCTTGAAAAACCTTTCGGCAGCGGATTCATGGACCCAATGATCTTATGCTGGGCGCTGCTATTTGCGGTCACGGGAGGATCTCCTGATCAAGGCGCGGACATGAACGATCCCTATCAGATCCTGGAAAAGCATTTTGAAGCGACCGGCGGGCTGAAAAAGATCCAGGGGATAAAGACGGTTTATAAAGAAGCCAAACTTGTGATCGCGGGCACCGACCTCAAGGGAACCGTAAAACAGTGGGAGCGCCTGCCCCGGATGTGGCGGCAGGAGGTGGACCTGGGCGTGATCAGAACTTACGCCGGTGACAATGGCGAGATCCGGTGGTCGGTCGATCCAAACGGCAAGATCCAGATCCACCGCGACAAAAGCACGCTGGAGGACCGCGAACTAAAAAGGCTGATGAGTCTCCTTGAGTACCGGGATCCTCAGTCGCAGCATTTCAAACTCACCTTTGACGGCGTCAGCAAGGTCATGGACGAGGATTGCTACGCGGTCACGATAGCAAATACCGTAAGCGGCACGACCCAGATCAACTATTACAGTACGGCTACGTTTTACCTGATAAAAATGGTCGTCAAGAGACCGAATTCTCAAGAAACCACATTTTTTTTCGACTTCCGGACCATTGAAGGAGAAGGGCTGATTTTGCCATTCAAAGAGGTGACCGAGACCGCCCCGGCCGGCGAGAAGCAGATCATGGAATATTCGACTTACGATAACAACAAACCGCTCGAAGGCATCTCTTTTGATCCGCCGGCGCAGGACGTGAAAGATTACCGCTTTACCAGCGGCAGCAGCGCCCCGGATATACCTTTCCAGCTCATCGAGAATCACGTTTACCTGCCGATCACGATCAACAACAAAGAACAGTTGTGGGTGCTGGATTGCGGCGCGGCGGTAACGGTCGTCGATTCCGGTTACGCGGCGGGACTGGGGTTTTCTTTTGAGGGGCCGATCAAGGGACAGGGCGCGTCCGGAACGGTCGATCTTTATTACGTAACCCTGCCGGCGTACGCGATGAACGGCATCGAGTTTAACGCGCAAAAAGTGCTCTCCATGAACATCCGGGATATTTTCAAGCCGATCCTCGGTCTGGAGATCGCCGGCATCCTTGGTTACGACTTCCTTTCCCGTTTTGTGACCAGGATCGACTACGCCCGCGAAAAAATTTCATTGTACGATCCCGGAGTATTTGATTACGCAGGTTCCGGTAAGGTCATCGACTCGCCTCTGCAGGACAGGATGTTCAGCCTGCCCATGACCGTGGACAGCATTTACACCGGACAATGGAGGCTCGATATCGGCTCGGCCAGCATCGATTTCCAGTACCCTTTTGCCCGCGACCATGGTCTCCTTAACCGGACCGGAATTGACCTCGTCGCGATCGGCGCCGGCGGCAGCCAGACGATCCGCGTTTCGAAGTTTTCAACCGTCGAGATCGGAGGTTATACTTTCCTCAACCCGCTGATCGGGATCCCGCAGGAAGAAGGCGTCGGCGCGTTCAGCCACTCCACGGTCATCGGTAATGTCGGCAATATCCTGCTGAGGAATTTCGCGCTGTATCTTGATTACGCTCAGCAAAGGCTTATCCTTGAACCGGGCGAAGATCTTGGAAAAACTTTCCCCGAGGATAAAAGCGGGCTGCATATTCAGTACGATCCGGACGACCAGATCATGGTCGCCTATATCACGCCCGGCACTCCGGCGGCTGACGCCGGGTTCCAGAAGGGCGATATTATTACCAAGATAACCGGGAAGGGTGTTGCCGAGTATGGAACGATCCTTGACTTGAGAAAATTATTCAAGGAAAAGGCTGGCCTGCATTACCAATTCGTAATACTCAGGGGCAGTGAAACCCGGGAACTGGAACTAACGCTCCGCGATCTGTTTTAATCCTTGAAATAGATTATTTTCCCCGTCCTGGGGTACCCGGAATACCACGCTGGGTCCTCTCCATTTTTTTGTATCATTTTTCGACAACACCATCAAACGCCATATAATCAGTATGCAGATCGTCAACTAACAAATAATGCCTATTGAGGTTGTCAAAAGGCAGTGGTCGAGTTTATTGAAAATACTCGAAGGGGACTCGACTATTCTGGAGACACGCAGACCAGGGTCTGCCACTACAAAACATGCAAAATACCAACAAATTATTGAAAAAAATTCGAAACTGCCGATGGTAATAGTGGAGAGAACTCAGGTCAATACGGTATTGACAATTTTTGATTTTTATCTATAATATTGACATAAATTTTGTTACGGTGACTAAGGGTAACATATAAAGTAATGAAAAAAAATATATAAAATCAAAAGGAGGTTCAATGATACGATTCTGTTTGTTTATTCTCATGGCTGCTTTAGCAGCCCTGCACGCGGTAACGCCGCTATTCGATGCTCCCATTGCTATCCAGGCCGGCGGTTCGCCGATCAATGTCGGCTATGGCGGGAACGCATCGCCGTTCATGATCGACTGGGACAGTGATGGCAAGCAGGACCTACTGCTGGGCCAGTTCGATGCCGGGAAGATCCGCTTCTATGCTAATACCGGGACCAACTACAATCCGGCATTCGGTAGTTTCAGCTATCTGCAGGCTGATGGGGTCGATATATCGCTGAGCTGCGGCTGATGCCAGGGCGCTACGGTCGCAGTTTGCGACTGGAACCAGGACGGCTATAAAGACCTTATCACCGGAGAGCGTTTAGGTTACTTCCGGTATTTTCGGCGGCTTGCTGCCGGCACTCTCACTTTTGTTGGATATATCCAGACCGACGGCGTCAACATAACGACTGCGAATAATTCCTGGCCGTGCGTCTGTGATTACAATGCCGACGGTAAGAAAGACCTGCTCATTGGACAGGAGGGCATCGGTTCGCCATGCAATGTCTTTGTCTACCTTAACGTCGGGACCAATGCGGCACCGGTCTTTACGGATTCAACACCGGTCCTGTTCAACGGCAGCCCGACCACCTATTACCGCACCATACCCGTTTTGCTGGACCTGGATCTTGATGGCAAAAAAGACATGATCCTGGGCGGCTGGTACAGCGACGTCCGTTTCTACGCGAACGTCGGCACGAACGCCAATCCGGTCTTCACGAATTACATCTATCTGGTCAACCCCGATTCCTCCGCTTACCTCAACGGCAATCCGCCGCGCCTTAATTTTACGGACTGGGATGGTGACGGTGACCTCGACATGCTTACCTGCGATTATTACGGGTCGGTCTTTCTGCGCCGCAATATTTCAGGCGTCAATGTTGAAGAACTCTCAGGCCGGTCGGCCGCACAGGACCGATTCTCCGTCACGCCCAATTTGATCACAAACCGGGCGTTGATCAAGGTCAATATCGAAAGCCCCGCGTTCGTGCGTCTTGATCTCTACGCTCCTGACGGCAGGAAGGTCGCCTCGCTCCTGAACCGCCATGCGGATGCGGGCGAATTGCGGTTTACACTGGATCTGAATTCCTTTGAACGGCAGGTACTGAGCAGCGGTGCTTATTTTGTGGTGCTTAAGACGGATAACCGTATTATTACGAGTAAAGTACAAATCTTGCGCTGATATCCGATAAAAACGCGATAACCTTCACGTAAAACAACCAACCAGTAAAAACTGGACCCAGCCGTTGGCAAGGGTCCAGGCGCTCATCGGGCCGATGGAATTGCCGGTGTATCGATAGATCAAACCATAGCCGCATGAAAAAAGCGCGACCTGCACGGCGTTCGATACATTTCCGGTCGTGACGATATGGAAAAGACCGAAAAATACCGGGACCAAGATCGCGCCGGCCAAGAACGTGTTCGGCGATCGCTTACCGGTCATGACCGATACTAAAATATCCACATTGACCATAAGATAGACGACAAAAAACGCCTCAAGCGGGCCATAGGCGAAAATACCGAGCAACGCATAATACAGATTCAATGGAAAAGCGAGATCAAAACTGCGATAAACCAGGACCACGCCGGTATGGCTGAGCAGGGGACTGATAAGGCGGTAAATCAGGGCGAGCGATAATCCAAGAGTCAAACTCCTGATGATCCCCTTTTTGCCAACGCCGTACATGCTCAGGTTCTCCCTGAAAAATATTACCAGGATCAGCGGTGCCAGACCGACAAACATAAATTCAAAATACGAGGTGTAATGCGGTCCCCTGGCCAGAATGGCCGTGACCAGCGGTTTAAAGATCGCGCCCGTGGTAAGGAGAAGCAGGAATAGCGCGAAGACAACCGTTACTCCGATCTTGCCCAGCGTGCGCTGGATCACTGCATCGCTTGACATATCCATATTATATCGTTAGTTGTGGGTTTAAAAAAGCCTCTCCCCCTTCTTATCGAAGGGGGAGAGGAACGCCATGGAGAATGATGCTTCGTGATCGCGGTAAGAGTATTACCTGAGAAGGATGGCTTTCTCCGTCTTCTTCTCGCCGTTTACCTCAAACCGGACAAAATACACGCCAGCGGGAACTCGACGACCAATGTCATCTGAACCGTCCCAGATGACATCAGTAGGTAGTACGGAGTAGGTAGTAGGTAGCTCAAAGGATTTTACCAACCTGCCGGAAGCGTCAAAGATCCGGAGGGATGGATTCCCATTTTGCTCCTTACTACTTACCACATACTTAATTACTGTCTTTCCAAAGAACGGATTCGGCGACAGCGCGAGGCTTGTCACCAGCATGCTGCCGTTCTGCTCAGCCACGCCTACCAGTCCGTTGAGGTTGCCGACTTCCCAATCGAGAAGCGCAGGATTCGTCGGAGCCTTTGACGACTTGCGGTAGAACGTGCCCTTCAAACGGATATTCCGATAGGTGTTCGTGTCCAACCCGGACAAATTGACCGAATCATACGCTGCGTTCTTGAAAAACCCGGTCGAATTGCCCGGCAATGTACCGTTCGGCACTAATTGCCATGCGCTGCCCGTATAGTATTCGACCTGCAGACCGATCGAATCGCCGGCCGTTGCCTTGTGGAACACCATCCATCCCCACTTGTTCCGGTTGAAGGTCTTTGACAGTTCCTTGTAATCGATGCCCATACCTGTCATCGTGCCATAATCGTTGGAAAGCGTGTAAGTCCGCTTGAGGACGACGTTGTCCGCCGCGTTCGCATACCCCCAGTGCGACGACGCGGTGCTGTCCGAGAAGAACCAGTCGAACTGCATCGAATCGCACGGCAGCTGCGATGTCAGGCTGACCGTTTGGGTGCCGGCTCCGCTGCTGGAATAAACGACAAGATCGGTCCACGCCGTCCAGGCGCCGCTTCCGGTCTTCTTGCGGAATTTCAAGCGGTACTTCTCGCCGACCTGGTATATCTGGAATCCATAGCCATACTCAACCTCCAGGTCATCCGTGATGCCTCCCACATACCACTTGGGCGAGAGCAATTCCTCGTTGTTATTGATCACGCCGCTGCCCGCGTCGTCATCCGAATAGTACGCGTAGTACGTTCCATAACTCGGCGGCGTATATGATCCAAGATCGCTGGTCGTGCCCACTGTCCACATGTATGAATCACCGTTGCCGTTGACCACGCTCCAGCCCGACGGGATGCCGGCTACATCAAAGAACTGCTCCTGTATGGTATCCACAACGACTGCGCCCGACGGCACCAGGATCACGCTGTCCCCCTGGATCATCGTCGCGTTATAGGTATTGTAACTGAACTGCGCGGCCGTTGTCTGAAACCATGAACAGGTGTTGGCCGGCAGACTGGTGTCGACCGTGAACGACCGTGCGGTCGTATAACTTGTCCAATATCCGGAACCGCTGGGGTCGGAGCATTTCACTTTCCACCAGTAGGTCGTGCCGTTGGTCAAATCGGAAGGGAATGAGAAATTTACAACGGCGCCGCTTGCGTAGTTGGCTGTGAGCGAGCTTTCCGGACTGGCGAAAGTCGGGTCGGTATCCCATTTTACGCAGTACCGGATCTGCTCGCCCTGCGGATCAGTGGAATAGAATGTCAGCACTGGGTTCAGCGCGGACAGCCGCGCGAAATCCATCGGTTTGACCACCGTCGGCATTGCGGGCATGCCGGCGTCGATGACGATGGCATAGCCTTCGTACGGATAGTGGTTCTTTTTCGTGACCGTGACCCACATCGTGTCGAGCGGGACCATCGCCGTGATCGTGATATTCGCTACGCCTGAGCCGTTCGTATTGCCGGTCCCGTATAATCCCGCGTCGCTCTTGCCGTCCAGGCATACCAGCGCGCTCGTGACCGGTGTCGTCCCGTCGCTTTCCTTGACCGTTACCGTAAAGCTGTTCGTTCCCATCGGAACCATGGCATTATATGTGACCTGCATGGTCGCGGGGATATCGGTCCAGAGCGGCATTTCAGGATCGCCGAACAGGTTCAGCTCATAGATACACCAGCGGGTCATATCATACTGATTACCAGAATCAGCATAGGGAACCCAGGCGTCCTTGTCCACGGCCAATATCGGTCCGATGTTATACATGCCGGCATTGAATATTTTCGCATAGAACGTAGTGTCCAGGCGTTCGGAAGGACCCGGGACATACTGCGTGGTATACGCGCCCCATCCATATCTTGCATTCATCATCGAGGCTACGAGACCGCCGCCTTGCCGGTTCACCAGGTGTTCGGCAAAACAATCAAGGCCCGAAGAAACAAGGTCCCAGCCGCCGGTCATACAGGCAATGCTGATATTAATGCCCACTTTATCGCCATTGATCAATCCATCCGCAGCGGAGGAACTCAAATACGGCGTACTGCCCATGTAGATCCCGTTCTCATCCCCATGGCCTTCCCAGGCGCCCATGCCAAAACCAACATTCATTGAATCGACCATGAGCTGAGGCGATAAGGTGCCGTTCCTCTCATAGAGTTTACCATCAGTCCAGGTCGCAGCTGGCGTCATCCGGGCGATGGAGTCCTGCATGGGACGCTCTTCGTAACTGGACCAAAGGATCGCCGTGGGTAAAAGCATTTTACGCAGGTATCCAGTCGGCGGATTTTTTTCATATTTGAACACTTTATAGACAAAATTCTGGGCCAGAGCAACCGTGTAGACCGATGCCCGGCCTACATAGACATCATGATACATATTGACATTGTCGCTGAGCTCGCCGTAGGTATGATCACCGTCCGCGTCCCAGTTGCCATTCAGGTCCGAATAGTACAGATCCGCGGGGAGGTAATCGCCATCCGGACCGCCGGCAGATGTATACCATCCCTTGCGCGTCGGTACCAGGTTCTGACCGGTCGAATTGTAGTCGCCTGAACCGCCCAGCAGGAAATACATTGATCCCCATGTCGCATAGGCATCGATGATAAAATTCCTGACTTTCTCTGCCAGGTCATAGCCGGTATAGTTGCTGTTGATATAGGATACCAGGACGACGGTGGCCGGAATGCCTTTCTTGGTCTTCCAATTGGCCAGGCGCTGCAAAACCGTGTCCACGGGCGGCGCGCTGATCACAACGTACTGATAATTCCCCGGCGGCAATGCCCTCGATCCCATGCCAAGCCTGACCTCGGGCGCGAACTTATCAACGGCCCCGGGGTTGGCGACGATCGAACGGACTTCCTGTCCGGATACCTGCTGCTGCAGTAAGGTCGGGATCCAGGCATCCACCTGGTGCTCTTTGTAGGTCAAACGATATGTCAGTTTCGTGACCAGTGTCAACTTCTGTTTCTTAGGCTGGTACGTCAACGGGTATATTTCCACGTGCGCGATACGGTAGCCGTTCAACGTGCCGGCACCGGTCAGCCTGATATTTATTTCGGGATAACTATTTTCTGATCCATAGATAAGTGAATTCGGTTTCGATACCTTGGGGGTAAAAACTTTACCCGGCATTGGCAAGGGCACATCGTGTTGCGTAGGGAGAATATTGTAAGTGCCCGGAATATCTGCTGCCTCTTCCGAGATCAATTCCACTGATACCGGATTAGCACCGGCCGGAATTACCAGTGCTTGAACGACCCTTGGCAGCCTGGGCTCGCCAAGCTTGGTACCGCTGGGGTACCCTTTCAGGTCAACGACATCGTAGTTGTCAGCGGCGGTGAAATACAGATCTCCCGGCGAGAAACTCACGGTCTGAACGATCTCACCCGCCCATAACATGCCGGTGATCACGACTCCCAGCATTACATATTTTATGACACCCGCTTTTATCATTCCTGCCTCCTTGCATTCATGTTTACCGTTATTTTTTATTAACTATATTATACTACCGGCATTGTGGATTGTCAAGTGACATCACAAAACCCGGCCGGCTGGTCGGCAAGCAGACCGCCCGCGGTTCACTGACAGCCGGTGATGATGATTTTTTCTAACGATCCATAGCGCTGGTCGGGAACTTCATGATCGCGCTGGAAATTCAAGTTTACAAAATAGACGCCGGCCGGCAAATCGATTATCCTGCCGGCAGAAACGTTATGTTCCTTGAAAACACAACGGCCTGACGCATTCCAGATTATAACATCGGCAGATCCCGGAACCTTCAGTTCCTGGCAGATACCGGGTAGAACACGGATATCCCGGGAGACCGGTATTGCACCGCGGCCTTCATTGATATCCACAATGCCGGCATATCTCAGCCGCAGCGCCGGGTCACCGATCAGGTTGTTTAAGACTGCCGGCCCGTACAGCGAATCGACCGGGAAATACGTGCTGATGATGCGGCATTTCGCGTCATACACGATCCGGCCCAGGACGCGTTCATTTTCAACGTATATCTTCTTAAGCATCTCCCCGTATAGATAATGGTGGCCGGTCGGGGTGCCGCAGGGATTTGGCGCCGTGGTAGCGATCGCGCCCCCGGTTGCGTATTCCACCAGCTGTTCGGCGAGACACTCCGAACTGGAGTTGTCAAAATATCCCTCGGTTCAGCCCCGGCCGAACGAAACGGGATACACCTGGTTGCTCAAGCTCGCGATATCAATACCCATGAACAGGGTGTAAGTTACACCGATCCATGCCGGCGGCTGGGCGCCATGGCAAGCAGGCATGATGATGGCTGCGCCGTTATTGATCGCCTGGATATGACGAGCGCGCAGGCTGGGTGTGTTTCCCTCGGATTCGTATATTTTTACGATCGAGTCGCCTGCCGGCTGGAAAAAGTTTACAATGTACTGGTCTGCATATATTTGCCGGTCGGTTGACGAATTCAGGATAACAGTCCTTTGCCATGGTCCGGCTGAATCCCCGGTCTCGTAATTTATTATTTTATTCACGACGTTCTGCGCCATCACCGCGGAGTTGACCGCCAGACGGCCGATGATCATATCCGGCACGGAATCGTTGCCTTCCAGCGTTACATACCAGTTGTCGGCGCCATGCTGGGTAATGCCGCCGGTGTAAGGATAGTTGAATTTTGGAAAGGTCTTTACCGGCACATAATCATTGGCGCCGCCGCCGCGCTGGGCGTCGCCGACCAGTAGTATGTAGGTAGGCCGGGGATTCCAGTAATTGTAGATCCGTTCCATGCAGAGACGGATCGACATCGCCGGGCTGGTATCGGGAAATGTCGAATATATCAGGTCGGTCTGCGCCATTTTTACCTGCAAACCAAGGCTGTCCCGTAACCGGCATAGCGGCGTGATAGCGTTCGTGAAATCAGGGTGTACTGCGATGAAATAATCGGCGCCGTTATTGAACAGCGAATCCGGCGTCGTGATCAAATACTGAGCGTACAGGGGGACCAATGCGATGAACAATATACCCGGTATTTTCCTATTAATTGTCATTTTGCATCTAATTTATTATTAATTCAGTATGCATGTTATTATATGCTGCGATGCCGGCATGTCAAGTCAGGTCTTCACATACCAGCCTGATATCGAATAACAGCCGTTACATATGGACGTTATCGGATCGATATTAAAGCTACATGACCATGATCTATCATATTATTCGACTTATTCGACGATCAGTTTTGCCCGGGTTGTCCGCGCGCCGTCGGTAATTTCAATAAAATGAACGCCGCTCGGCAGCCTGTCCGTTGAGTAATAGAGGTCATCTCCACTCTGCCGCAATTCTCCGCACCGTACGCGATCGACCATTCTGCCATCGGCATCGTATATTCGGAGGAGACTTGACGGTATGTTTTTTCCCGCCGATCTGATCCGCGCGGCATTCCCGCGTTTTACGATGCTCGGCAAGATCTCGATGTTGGTAATGCGGGAATTATTATTGACCTCCTCCGTGCCGATTATACCGACCGTGATGGATCCAGGCACAACAATGGTGCGCCAGCTCTGGGTGTGGACGACCACAATGAAATTATTCTGCTGACCGCCCTGCGCGAACGAGCACGTCGTTGTATCGATGGCGATCGTTTGCGGTATGGCATTGTCCGCAATAGTAAAATAGAGTTTGAGCGCAAGATAGTATCCGGGAAGCATGGAATCTCCCGCCCATACATACAAACCGGTCGCGCCGCACGTCTGGACGCCATCCCACTGCCCGTTATTAACAAACTTGCTTTTCCACGCCCAGTTCTCCATTGTCGTGCCGGCGTAGCTTACCGAATCGCAGACCAACGGCGATAACCCGTTCCCGAATTTCATCGGCAGGGTCCAGCCCTGATAGTAATCGGTCGTTCTGATGTATATCGGCACCATGACATGCTGTCCCGCAACACCGATCACGTTCCCGACGTAAAGAGTGTCATGGGTCAGTACCCCCTGCCCAAAAGCCGCGGCAGCCCATAATGCTATAAATACCAAGCCGAGGACAACCTTAAAATATGTTGGTTTCATAAAAACCTCCTGTTCCATTACAATATAATAAAGTTTGTGTGCGCGAGACGTGATCGAAGGGCTTCCACCCATTGGAAATACACACTATTCTGCGTTTATTCGACGGCTTCTTGACATTTTGATAGAAAATTGTATAATATTTCCATAAATGGTGAAAAATGGCTTTTTCTGAGTTCATAAAAAAACAGGCGCTTGAATGCTATTTAACCGGCAAAACTCTTGAACAGACCGCCACATTGTTCAAGGTCCACAGAAATACGATACACCGCTGGCATAGAGCATATGAACAGCACGGCTGGAATGGATTGGCTGGTCAAGGGCAATATCCAAAGAAACTCACGGCTTCCACTGATGCCAGGATAGTTGCGCTCAAAGAATTAAGGCCTGCGATCACTATTCGCAAAGCCCGGGATTTGCTTCGCGGACAAAGTATCTTTGTCTCCCAAAAAAGCATATGGAAGACATGGCAGCGTTATGGCCTGGGCGGTTTTGCCAAGGAACAACTCTCCCGGTCGTACGCGCAATACTTGAACAGCGTCATGCCGCCGGTGTTGACCGGGGAGATAGACCGGCTCGTAGATGCAGGGAAATACCGGAAGGCAGCCGACATCATCAATGGTCTGCCGGTATTCCCCCAGAACGAAATCATCCTTAAGATCCCCGAACATCTGCTCAGTTTACGCAGAAGGGTCGACCGCCTCCAGATAGAATTCGCCAGGATCCCTTTAAAGACTTACATAAGGAAAGCAGAAAGGCTGCGCGGTCAGCTGGAGAAAAAAAAACTGTATTACTCATCGCTCTGGGTATGCGTTGCCGAGTGCTATGCGCATATGTGGGCGGGAGCGACACTGCACGTATTGGGACTATTAAAGCTTATGCGAAAACGGACAAAGGGGCTGTGGGACGCGCGCCTGCGATTCATTATGATCATGCTTGAAGGGCAGGCGCAGGCAAGCCTGCTCCATACAGAAAAAGCCATGCTCTGTGCGGGAAAAATGAAACAGATCATCCGCGGAGCTAAGGATCCGCACTTTTTCATGGGTGGTCTGGGCGGCCTGTATTCACTGATCGGTTATTTTCGCGAAAGCATCAAGTGGACGCGCAAGGCTCTCCTGGGAGCTGCTCCCAGTTACCAGCAACAGCTCCATGTTAACCTGGCAGGATTCTATACGACATCCGGTGAGTACCAAATGGCATTGGAGTCATTAAAAAACGGCAAGCTTGAGGACTGGGGATTTCATTCCCGCACGAGCATGATAAAAGCATGCGCTTATCTGGACCAGGGGAACTTCGGAAGGGCGATCGATGAAGCAAGCGAGACCCTTGGCCGGGCAGAAAAAGAGGGCGTCAGGAGGCTGCTCCATCCGGCCACGCTGATCCAGGCGTGTTGTCACCAGGCGGCAGATGATAAAAAAGAGGCATCCCGAATTTTAAGGGAAGTGTTACCGCTGCTGAAAAAATATGATCTTAAGCTGGAGTATTACCAGCGCCGGATGATTATCGGCCGCGCAAGGATTTCTAAAAAACTTCTTAATGTCCCAAGCTTGCGTTTGATCTACCTGTTGCAGAAATCCATATGGAACTGCAGTCTCGGGAATTACCGCGTCGCCTTGAAATACGCCCGTACTCAAAAGCTCCTTGGCTTGTTCATGCGTCTTGTCCCATTTTTTCCTCAACCGGTCAGGCGCTTGCTGGAAAAAGGCAAAAACACCGGTCTTCCCCAGCAGTTCCTGCACATGCCGGTATTTCAGTTTGACATTCCTGTCTATAATATTCGCTACCTCGGCAGGCTGCACATTGCCCGGCGAGGCAAACCCCTGCCCGGATCGAATCTCCGGCCGAAAGATGCTGCTTTTCTCATTTATCTGGCAGGCAATAAAGCGCGGTCAAAGGAGCTTGAAAGCCTGTATAGAAATTTTTGGCCCGGCCGCAAAGAGCCGGCAAGGAACCTTTCTCATCTGCTCTCCCGGCTTCGAAGGGCCCTTGGCATCCCCGCGCATCTTGTTAAAATGAAAGGCGGATACCTGCGGTGGGATGTTTTTTTCACTACCGATCTGGAACTTTTTTATGAACTCTTATCACGCGCGGCGGCATATGCGCAGGCTGGCGAGTGGAAATTTGCCACGAGCGAGTACCGGCGCGCTTTCCGGCTCTGCCGCGGCATACCCTTCAAAAGCATGTATGACAACTGGTCAGAGGATAGCCGGCACGCCTTTTTAAACCGGCTGGAATCGGCAATTACTGGCTTTGCTGAATCCTGCAGGAATTGTGGAGATATGGTTGAATATAATCGGGTATTTGAAAATCTGGTCGCGAAAAAACTGCTGCCCGGTAAAAACGAATAACCGACTGGTTTAAAAGACGACTTGTATCGGATCGGTGTTTGAAGGCGGGTCAGACGTCGAAGCGGTGTACAGTTTTACCTGAATCAGTTATGTTTTCGCCGGTGCTACGATAAGCTTGTGAACTTCATATAGGATACGCTGTTACTTTTTAAATTCACTTCTTTGATCCGGCCTTATCCTGTGATTTGTCCTTTTCCTCCTGCTGTTCGATAATATACTCATGCGCCTTGCTGGCGCTTGGCTCAAGGGCGTCCTGCACGGCCCTCATCGCGTTGCCCGCTGTTCCTGAAGCTCTGCCTTTCATAAAAATATGGGTTATATTGAAATGATCAAGGACAGCCAGGACAATAAAGGCTAATATTACTCCACCGGCGATCAAGAGAATTATCATCATTTGATAGTCCTACTTTTTTCCGATCCGTTTAAGTTCGTATACTACGTGGTTTTCCGGATCGGGACAACAGACATGGGTCATGCCTTTCTTTTTATCCCAGGGCTGGGAACCGCCGAATCTTAAGATACGGAGGGCTGAAAATATGGCCTGATAGGCGCTCTGGCACATGCCGCCCGGAGTCGTCTTGTCGATCACCCAAGTTCGGCCGGCTTTGAATTTCATCGGGCACTTGCCTTCAATGGATTTGATCCTGACTTTAACTTTATTGGTTTTTCTCATTATCGCTCCTTCTTATTATTTTATTATATAACGCTTTTGATCAAAATCAAGTTATATAAAAACAGATGGGATTGCTTCGTCACGTTGTTCCTCGCAATGACGGACGAATGGCTTCCGCTATAACATATTTAGCGTTGATACAAAAAGGGGGGGCGGGTATAGAGCCCGCCCCGAGTTTACTCCTGTGTGATTATTTAATTACCGCACCCGCCGCAACCACTGGCGCCGTCCATACCCTTGCCGCAGCCCATGCCGCCCATCATGCCGCAGTTCTCGCCGATATCGCAGCAGTCAAAACCACCGCAGCCCATGCCCATCATCCCCTTCATCATGGTCTTCTGCTCTGGCGTCAGGATCTTCATCATGGCCAGCTTGTGGTTGATCATCTTTTCCTGCAGTTTGAGTTTCAAGCCGCCGATCTCCTGCACCTTGACCAGGATCTTCTTAGCGTTGGGATTGTCATCCTTCCACAGCTCCATGAGTTCTATGCCCTTGACCTTCAGGTCGGTCTTCAGGGGTTCTGTTTCCTTGAGCATGGTGGTTTTCAGGTCCATCATCTGCTTTTCCTGCTCCGCACTCAAATCCATGGCCGGCATTGGCACGCCCTTGGCGTTTCCGGCTGGCATACCTTTGTTACCTGCCATCGGGCACTGACCGAAGAGCGGCGCGGTGGCTAACAAGCCCGCCACGATCACGACCGTCATCAGAATATGTCCATATTTTTTCATGTTTATCTCCTTTTATTTAATTATTTATTCTGTTCTTGACATTCATTCATACAGCCCGCTTCCATTGCCGGGCATAGTTCTTCCGTCACCTGGCGGTACAGGATCTCACGCTGCGCAGGATCCAGCTGGTTCCGAACGTCGCACATATGTCGAAAAACTTCCTTTTCCAGGGAAACCTGGTCAATGACCAATAGCGCCAGCAAGCTGTCCAGCATTGGTTCTGGGACCGTATCCCGCCGATATAGATCGAGCAGGGCCTGGCGGTGTGCGCGCAGTTCATTCCGGATCCCCGCGGTTCGATCGACCATTTCCAGGCGGCTCTTTTCCAGAACCTCGGCCTGGTCCTGGCTCAGGTGATAGTCCCCACGCATGGCCGAACAGCGCCAACCATACTGAACATCCTTCTGCGATCGCGCCTGCTTCATAAGCACGATTATGGCTCCAGTGTTAATGCCAAGGGAAATAATAAGCAGGCAAGTTAACAAGATTTTGGATTTCATATCGGTCACTCGCCGGTAAGCTGGCTGTACGCGCCCGCCAGGGTAGTTTGGGGCGCATCATGAAACACGGAAAGGTCCATAGTCGCGGACGTGACCTGGAGTTGAGGACTAGCCGGCGGGGCAATGATCCGCGTTATCAGGTCAGTACTGGCAAAAGCGGTCAGAATAAAGGCGGCCGCCGCAAGGACCGGGACCAGGGCCGGCTTCCACCAGGGGATGGCGCGGATCCGGTTATGATCCGGCAGGCGTTCGCGGATCAGGGCGAATAAGCGAGTCGGGGCCGGCACGTCGGCCGGTTTTTCAATGATTTTCAGCAACGACCGGAGTTCCTCGGTCTCCTGCCGGCAAGCCGGGCAGGCCGCGAGGTGGTCTTCAAAAGCGCGTAAAATATCTTCCGACAACTCCCGGTCGAGGAATCTGGAAATCAATGATCTGGCTTGTTGGCAATTCATTTTTGGTCCTATTAATTAGACGCCAAATAATACACCGTTCTTACGCATGACTTTGCCGGTTGATATTCTGTCATAATTCTCCTTTGAGCCTGAAAGGCTGCAGGACCTTTTTCAGTTGCTCCTTGGCCCGGTGCATTATGGCGGCGACCGCGTTGGCGGAAATGCCTAAAACCTTCGAAATTTCGTCATAAGAGTACCCGTCAAACTTTCCCATGATGAACGCGATCCGCTGTTTGGGGGGCAAGGAATCGAGGGCATTACGGACCAGTTCCGCTTTTTTCCTTCCGCGGTATATCTCCTCCGGTTCTTCTGATCTGGGCGCCGGCTCCTGCACAAAATCCAGCGATTCAGTCATGATCTTTTTTCGGCGCTTGAAATTAAGGCAGGTATTGACCGTGATGCGGTACAGCCAGGTGGTGAACCGGGCTTCCCGCCGGAAAGAAGCGGCTTTTTTGTACACTTTGAGAAAAACATCCATGCTGATCTCCTCGGCGTCCGCAGACGACCCCGTATACCGGTACGCCAGGTTGAACACCTGGTCGCGGTGGCGGTCGAACAACTGCCGGAAGGCGCTTTCGTCGCGCTGGACGATGCGCTGCAGCAGGTCATGATCGGGGATCGCGGGCTGGTCGTTCATAAAAACATGAGAAGTATAACCCCCGCTTCGTTAAAGTCAATGAGAACTCTATATGGTTTAGAACGTTTAGACCGGCATTTTTTCGGTGTTGACATCATCATGTGGTCTATTATAATAAACTCAAGGAGATAGAATGAAGCTGATCAGCTTGATCCTCGGTGCGATATTGATCCTATGCGGAACTATTCAATGCCGTAAAAACGAGCCGTTGAACCACGGGATTGTCTTTTGCTCCGATCGAGATAAATCGGGTGTCTGTGAAATATATGTCATGAACGCCGACGGCTTTGATCCAATACGATTAACTGATAATGACGCGGACGAAAGATACGCTGACTGGTCCCCGGACAGCACGAAGATCGCCTTTACCTCATGGAGGGATGGCAACAGCGAGATCTATATCATGAACTTTGACGGCTCCGATCAGACAAATATAACTAATGATAGTGCTAGTAATATCTATCCTTCCTGGTCCCCCGATGGTTCAAAGATCACCTTTACTTCTGACCGGAATGGTAATTATGAGATCTATGTGATGAATGCCGACGGCTCCGATCCGGTAAATATTACTAACGACAGTACTGGCGCCGATCTTTCTCCTTCCTGGTCCCCCGATGGCACAAAGATCGTCTTCACTTCAACAAGGAATGCCACCGTCGGGATCTATGTGATGAACGCCGACGGCTCCGGTCAAGCAAACTTGAGCAATCACCCGGTTGGTGAAGATTTTGCATCCTGGTCGCCGGATGGCACAAAGATCGCCTTCACTTCATGGAGGGATGACAACAGTGAGATCTACGTAATGGACACCGATGGTTCAAATCAAACGAATTTGACAAAACATGGCGCTGACGATCATTATCCTGCATGGTCGCCCGACGGTTCAAAAATAGCCTTTACATCAATGAGAGACGGCAACAATGAGATCTATGTGATGAACGCCGACGGCTCCGAGCCTGTAAATCTTACTCATAACGGCGCTTTTTTGGATATATTCCCCAATTGGCATTGAGGAAGTAGAACAAGACGTTCAGATCGTTTAGAGCGTTGTGATCGTTAAGGAGACAATGGGGTCAAATCTTCAATCTTCAATTTTGATAAAGATGTTTGGTAATTACGCTTAGTGGAGTCTATTTTGATCTATTGACGGCACATTATAATCCCGTTTCATATAAATAGTTATTTAAGAACGGGAAATCCGACACATAAAAAGAATCGGGGTTGGCTTAAAAACAGATCCCAATCCACTATCATTGATATCTTAATAGTACAGTTGTTTTGTTACGATTTTGTTATAATTTAAAACTGTCAACATATGATTATCTTCCAAATAACCAAATAAATATTGTCAAAATTAATGGCAGTCCTATTACTAGCAATAAAAACAAAAATATAGTCCATCTCTTTTTCCTAAAGGGCATTATTCCCCAGTTAATTTTCATAAAATCTTGATCAACAGGTAACTTTTCGACAATTGCTTTTGCTTCTCCAAAATGTTTTTTTGAAACAAAGATAATAAATTCTATGCCAGGATAGGCAACAGGAAAAACAGGAAATGCTTGAAGAAGCCCGGTAATGGCACCTTCCTGCTTATAACACGGGATTTTTGCTTCCCGTAATACATTGAAAACCATGTCAGCCACAAAGGGTTGCTGATGACGAAATATCTCTGTGAATTCATTCATAATTCTATGTATACTCGGGATTCGTGTTATGTATCAGCGTGAATCGGACATATTGACAATAAGTTGTTGGACATTTTTCAATCTTATACCATACCATATCCTCACACCACGACATTATATAATAATTTCAAGATCAGTCAATAGTGTTTTATCCCTTATGGTTTTTCAACCAACCTGGGCAATCTGGTGCTGTCTGGACGACAGTATTCACTCTTAATTTGTGGGATTCCAAATAAATTTTCCGGTTTTATCAATGTAACACCATTTATTGTCAATCTTGACTCTTGCCAATCCATCGGAAAAACTTCTGATTTCATCGAACTGGGGATTGATGATAAATTCCCCGGTTTTGTCGATATAACCCCACTTATCACCTATCTTTGCTGTTGCCAGACCATCAGAAAAAGGAAAAGCGAGGTCAAACTGGGGTTTAATCACCAATTCGCCAGACCTATCTATATAACCATATTTATCACCTACCCTGACCACTGCAAGACTTTCAGAAAAATATAGAGCACCGTCAAACTTGGGTTTGATAATAAATTTGCCAGTTGTATCAATAAAACCAAACTTATGACCTGACCACACCATTGCCATTCCTTCGGAAAAAAACAGACAATGCTTAAACTTGGGCTTAATAACAAATTTGCCGGATTTATTTATATAGCCCCATTTGTTATGAATCATAACCATTGCCAGCCCCTCTTTAAACAAATCAGCACGTTCAAACTGAGGTTCAATAACAAATTTGCCTGACTTGTCAATATAGCCCCACTTTTGACTAATCAGAACTACTGCTAAACCTTCACTAAACCTTCCGGCTTGGTCAAATTGGGGGTTGATGACATACTCGCCAGTCTTATTTATATAACCACTTTTAAAATCTTTCCTGACTTCTCCAAATCCCTCAGAAAAATTATCGACACCATTAAACTCAGGTTCGATGACAATTCTGCCAGTTTTATCAACATAGCCCCACTTATGGTCGATTTCAATACGTGCTAATCCTTCAAAAAAATCATCGGCAAAATTAAACTTCGGAACGATGACAATTTTACCGGTCTCGTCGATAAAACCCCAATGATTATTTTGGCAAATAGGGAATAATTTTTTTTCTTCAACTGTCTTATTTTGTTGGCAGTTTAACATCATTAAAACTATGAATGGAATCAACGAAGTCAAATTTCTTGTATTAAATAATACGTTCATTTTCACTCCCCCTCTCTTATCTTGTTTTTTCTTTGTTATGTTTCTGTGTAATCGGACATTTTTACCTTTCCTCACTGCCATATTATAAGAGGTTTTTAGGGGAAGTCAAGTTTTTACCCATTGTATAAACCAAGGCTCGCCAGAACAAATCTGGTGCTGGCTGGATGGCAATATAGCAGGGGTCAATTAAAAGCAAAAATCGTCATATACTTAGAGGTTATTTGCTTCTTTATGCAACATGCTTTTTAGCTGACTTTTTAACCGGGGCAGCTCGTCTTTGGGCAGGGGGGGGCAGGCGTTAACCGTTAACCTAAATATCTTACAACGATATGACCGCATACTGGATTCCCGCTCCCCGTTTTTACGGGGACAAGTTTACCCCTGCGGAAACACGGGCGGGAATGACAGAAAAGAGAAATAAAGTAGTTTTCGATTCCCTCCATACACCATGGCGGGCAGGCACAGCGTTCACTCGAATAATATATGGAAGATGAGATTGCTATGCTACGCATTCGATTGCAGTGATAAAACAGCAGATACCGGCTTAAAGCCGGGGCAGGCGTTAACCGTTAACCAGAAAAAGATCCCCTGACGCTACTCGGTGGCGGAACATAGGACGGGCGGCTCGTTAGCGTCGCTACTTCATTTTCTTTAGAATTTTCTCAATCAGTGGTTTCACAGCAGGTATTTCCTTGGTTGCCGAATCCCAGACAATGTCCAGGTCGACGCCGAAATATTCATGAATGAGTTTATCACGCATACCTGCCATTTTTTTCCACGGGACATCCGGATATTTATCTTTTATTGTGGATGGTATGTTTTTTGCCGCTTCACCAATGATTTCCATGCTTCTTATTACCGCATTGACTGTCTTTTTATCGCCCTCGAAATCGCGAAAGCTTAATCCTCGCGTGAAACTCTCCAATTCCAGTATGGCGTCCAGAATATCCTGGACATAATCGCCGTATTCCTTGAACGTCATACGTAGACTACCTCTTGCAGTATATGCTTGCCGATTCGCGGCTTAAGCGCTTTTTTGGAAACGAGATCGACCTTGATGCCTATCAGGACAGTAAGGTATTCCTCCAGGTCCATAAAAGCGAAAATCCCTATCGGTTGTTGAAACTCGACAAGAATATCAATATCACCGTCTGTTCGTTCTTCACCGCGGGCATATGAACCGAATATGCCAATACTCTTAACGTTGTATCGCTCCATGATAAAAGATTTCTGCTTTTCTATTTTCTGCTTGATCGCTTCGATTTTTGCCATTCGGACCTCCGTGCCTCCAGCAACTTCACGGCAGATTATAATGGTATTGCCGTAGTTGTCAAGCGATCGGTGAAAAAAGCGGATTCCCGCTGGCACGGGAATGACGGATGAGATTGCTTCGTCCACCAAAAGAAATAGCGGACTCGCAATGACGATAAGCGTTTAGAACGTCATGATCGTTATTATCGTTTGATTCGTTGACATAGTTTACTTATTGAATATAATATTTCATCCTCACTCTGACCTCCCCCATCAAGGGAGAGGAAAGGGAAAGATGGATTCCGGATCAAGTCCGGAATGACAAATATGGTCGCCGAGATGGCGGAACCGGGAGACGCGGCGGACTCTTGAAGGCTCCGCAGCTTTTTAGGGAGCCGGAAATCCCCGTTGATATATGCGGGGAAAAATCTTGATTTTGTAGTCCGCCGGAATATGCGTAACGTATTGTTGATGCGTTTGTAATTAACTTTAGTCGCCGAGATGGCGGAACTGGGAGACGCGGCGGACTCAAAATCCGCAGTGCTGCAAGGCATGTGGGGGTTCGACTCCCCCTCTCGGCATAAGGGGGCATATCCCCCTTATATCCAAAAAGTTTGGACGAAACAATACTTTTCGGATGCCTTGAATCCCCCTCCAGCTGTTCTTATACTAAACGCTGCTATTTATCTCTTTATGCTACCAGGACCGAATAGGCTGTGTAACTTATTAATGATCTGGGGCATATCCCCTGCCAATTTTTCCCAAATCCGACTTTGGATTTGGCTGAAAAATTGAGCATCCCGCATACTCATTAGTTTGTTTTACAAATGCGGGACTTCTCTCCATTCGGTTTTTGAACACCACAAAAACACTCATGGAGGCCTCGGATCCCCCAGAGTTTTCCGATAACATACGCTGGGTTCGATAAGTGTCGGTTTTACACTAACAGGTTTGTACAAATTTTAAATGCATTTTTATACTCTCCCCTGAAGGGGGTTTGGAATGCTCCCCGTTTGACTTGGACATGAATATAAGGTATACTTGCGGGCTTGGAAAGGAGTTTTACGATGAACCGCAAGATTTGGACGCTCGAGGAAAAGCTTGGGGTGGTTTTGGCGATGTTGAAGGGAGAGGAATTGAGGAAGTGGAGACCGCATAACCCCCTTCAGCTGTTCTGTTACATGTCGCCTTAATCCACAAAGCTTACGCAACCAACTAAAATAGACTGCGCTGTGTTAATTTCACCCTCACCCTAACCCTCTCCCATCAAGGGAGAGGCGATGTGTAGAATGGAACCCTAAACAACCCTTGATTATACTTTCTGGCTGGTTAAAATATATCATGGTATTGAGTAGAAAAACCCTGGTAATGACATGCTTGCTGATCGTGTTGTCGGCGCTCGCATGTTATGGCCAAAAGCAGGGTATTTATCCGGTCAAGGTGCGCAAGATCAATGACAAAGTCATCATCTGCAATTGTCTCGGCGTAAACGTCGCGGCCATTGCGGCGAGCAAGGGCCTGGTGATCATCGATACCAATCGCTCGCCCGGGATAATGGAAGACATAAAGAAGATCATAAAAAAAGAATTTAAAAGAAATGATTTCCTGTATGTCATTAATACCCACGGGCACTGGGACCACGCTTCGGGTAACCAGGTTTTCCCGGGATCGATCATTATCGGTCATAAAAAATGTCCCGAGTTCCTGAAACGGAATCCGGCGACAGCGCTTACCACCATCTCGTCCCTCGGACACCGGCTATCGCTTTATAAAAACAGATCGCAGAAGCTGAACAAAAAATCGACCGAAGCAAAAGCGCTCGTTGCCGATATCCGCAGCCTTGAAATGCTGATCCGAGACCTTAAAGATAATTACTCGGTGACTCCGCCCGGCAGAACATTTACCGACAGCGTGACGCTCGATGCCGGCGATATGACGCTTAAACTCTTTTACTGCGGGAACGCCCACACCGACAATGATATCTTTATTTTTATCCCGGAACAAAAAATGTTATTTTCGGGCGACGTGTTTTCCAGCCGCAGCAGTTTTTCTTTCAGCGTGAACGTTATAAACGACATCCCGCGAGTGATCGCCGCGATCGACCGGATACTGACCGATGGTTCGGGCGTGGAATATGTCATAACCGGCCATGGACAATCAGATCTGTCCGGCAGCGACCTGGGAAATCTCAAGGGATCACTGCAAGAACAGTATCTTGAACTTGACAGCGCGCGGTCGGCGGCGCTGGTTTTGAAAAAATTACTGCTGGATCAGGACGGCGAGACAGCTATCCAGAAATACAAGACCTTCCGGAAAAATGCCGGGGCTCGATATTGTTTTTCCGAAAATGAGTTCTCCCTTGTGGCCTGGCAATTGCTGTGGACCGGCTCGATTGACAAGGCGATACGAGCGTTTCGGACGATGACCGATGAATTCCCAGCTTCTGCCCTGGCACCCGATAACCTGGCAGAAGCCTTTATGCAAAACAGTGATATTGATTCAGCGGTGAAATATTATAACAGGTCTCTGCAGTTATACCCTGGCAACATCAACGCGCAGGAAATCCTGAAACTGCTCGGTAAATAAACTGCTGGCAACAACATATTTAAATACGTCTAAACGCTTATCCACTCAGTCCACCTACTCTGTCACATTCAGCGGAATGTTACGATTTCTGATTATAATCCCCCTTCTTCCCCCTTTAAAAAAGGGGGAAGAAGAGGGGTTTGTATTTAAGGTGAATTAAGTGGATATGCATTTGAGTTCATTTTGACAAATCGATGATCACTTCATGGATCTGTGAATGACGGAGCTTTTTGATAATGAACTGCACGCCGTTGGCCCTGACCCGGGAATCGGTCTTCACGTTGTGATCCAGCTGCTCCTGGAGCCAATCATTCAGGGAGATATCCTGGTCTGGTGTCGACACCGGTATCGATGATGATACTTTGGAATTCAGCTCGGACAGTTTTATCTTGCCGCCGGCAATATAACGGTCCCGGGCGATCTTGTACAAGTAATCGGGCATAAGGTCCAGTTCACCGCTGATATCGCCGACCAGCACCTCGATGATGTCCTCCTGCGTGATCAAACCCAGTTCGGTTGTTTCCTTCTTCGCGTCCGTAACGAGACCGATATGCTGGAAATTCCTGATCATGGTCTTGAGCGCGGCGACGATGTATTCCTGGTCATTAAATTTTATTAAAGGCCGGCAAATAGACAAAAGCGACGGCTCGCGGGGGTTGAATTTGAGCACGTTGATGATGTCCTTGAAATTGATATAGCCGATCGTTTCGTTTGTCTTTTTGTCCAGCACCGGGTACCGCGTATGCTGGTGCACGTGCGCCTCAAGCAGGGCGTCCAGGAGGCTCATGTCCGAGTAAAGATACTTGATGTTTTCCTTCGGGACCATGATCTCGTGGACTTTTATCTGGTTGATCCGGATCGCGTTCTTGATGATCTTTTCCTGCTCTTTCTCGATCTTGTGCTCGATCACAGCCACTCTCGTGGCGCCCAGGATCTGCTTGACCATGTCAAGCTCCTGGTCTTTGGCAGTTTTCGGGATGCCCGCGATCTTGAAGAACAATTTTATGGAAAAACTTAAAATCGCGACAAAAGGGTACAGTAGTATGGAAAACACCCGGATGATATTGACCAGCCGGATGATCAGCATCTCTGCGTTACGCAGGGCAAAGGTCTTGGGTATAAGCTCGCCGAATACGATCGTAAAATAAGTGACGACCAGCACCAGGAGGACCAGTGATATCAGGTATGCGTAATGGCTGATGAACGCCACGGGGATATGCACGATAAGCCGGCTGAGAGCGCCCGCCAGAGTCAGGCCGCTGTACGCGCCGGCAATGACGCCGATCAGGGTTATGCTGACTTGGATCGTCGATAGAAACTTATCCGGATCCTTGCGAAGTTCGAGAACCTGCTGGGCTTTTTTATTGCCCTGGTCGAACGCGATCTCCCTGAGCCGGCTCTCGCTGGACGCGACAAACGCGATCTCGGCCAGGGCGAACAGACCATTGAGCAGGATCAGAAGCGCGATAATGATTATTTCCATGTTTTCAGTTTGGTCGTTAAAATTCCCAACAACCTGATATCATTATTATATCGATATATTCGACCATGTAAAGACAGGAGCACAGATCATGTCATGCTGACATAAAATTTGAAAGCATTATACGGTTATCTACGTTTGTTCTTTTAAGCTGTTTGGATTAGAGTATGACTTTCAGGTTCAGTATATACCGCCAACAACGGCACCCAATACGATCCCCACGATTATTGATACCATTATTAGTTCTCCACCGCCCATGCAGTCATCGTCTTGCATTGCGATTAACGACCCGGCGGCCAGGCCAACAACACCGCCCAGACAGCCGTAACCAACCTGCCTTATAGATCGAGGAGTGCCCTCATCTTTTACGGTTACCTTCATTTCGGGTATTGGCGCCACGGATGTAGTTTCCGGCGCGGCCACAGCCGTTTCGATCTTTTCAACCTCAGCGGCGGCGATGCTGATCTGACCGGCTGATGTCTTGACCGTAACCGAATCAGCCGTGACGGAGAGCAGCTCGCCTTCGATCTTAAGACCGTTTTTCAGGGTGATGGTATCAGAGTAAAGAATGGCAACAAACAGGATAACTAGTAGGCACATTATATTTTTAATCTTCATGCTTTTCATTTTTCCTCCCTTTCAGCTGCTCCAAAAATTTATGCATCATACACAATAAATCATTACTTAGATGACATAATAATGCTATATGTATTTTATCGGTTGTCAAGAGGTTCTTAGAGACATGCTCCCAGTTACCCCCTGAGGGGGTATCGATTACCCCTTGACAAACCGGCAATTTTAATTATAATATACTTAAGTGTCAAAATGAATATAATGATAAATAATACAAAATAACGAAAGGAGGCTGCAATACCCTATAAAAAGTTTACGATAGAAGGAAATAAACGGCGCGAAAAACATACAAGGAGGTGTGTAGTGCGCATGAAATTTTTACCCATATTTCTGCTGGTGTTTATCGCCTTTGGCATGGCAGCATGGGAAGCAGTCGGGCCATATGGCGGTTATATCCGCCCGGTCATGGTATCATACAGCAATGAAAATATCGTCTACGCGGTTTCATACACGTACCCTTCAGCGGTCGCTAAATCCACGAACGGCGGCGCCACATGGACAACCGTTGGCTCGATCAGCGGCAACGGGTATTCCGGCGCGATCGATCCCACTAACCAGGACAAGGTCTATGTTGGCACCGGCTCGTATTTTTATCGTACGACTAATGGCGGGACCAATTGGTCCAGCACCTATGTCGCCAACACTTACCCCTACGGCTTGGTCGTCAATAATCTTGTGCCATCGACGATCTATGGCGCGGGCTACGCGTACGACAATGTAAAATGGCGCATGGCGTTCTTCAAAAGCACTGACAGCGGCGTGAGCTGGTCGACCGTGTATCTTTATGACAGTTCGGCCTATGGCTACGGCGTCGCGATAAACCGAACGAACCCCAATATCGTCTATGTCTGCGGGTATTCCTATTACAATAGCACGTATGTTCCCCTCATCTACAAGTCAACGAACGGCGGCACGAACTGGACCCTGACTACGACCGGCATCCCCTCCACCGCCTACTACATCAATTCCATCGCGGTTCATCCCACGAATCCGAACATCGTCTACGCCGGTGCCTATTCAGGAATCTACCGCTCGATCGATGCCGGCGCAACCTGGACCCAGACCAGCACCCATTATTATAACTACGGCATGGCGGTCAGCAGTGCCTCGCCCAATGTCGCTTATGCGGCTGGCTATACTGATATATTTAAGACGACCGACGCGGGTGTCACGTGGGCCACCGCATCAACCGGTTTTCAGGGGTCTTATCCTTACTTCATCGCTATGAGCCATACCGGTACCCAGGTCGCGTATTATGGAGACAATAAGGGCATTTTCAAAACCACCGACGCCGGCTCGAGCTGGTTTGACACTAACAACAACCTGAACATCGGCTCGATCGGCAGTTTCGCAGTCGCGCCTTCGTCCGCTTCCACGATCTACACATCGTTCAAGGAAGTCGGCGTATACAAAACGACCAACAGCTGCACGAGCTGGTCGATCCTGCCCACGCCGGTAGGCTGCGGTAATATCTGCGAATTCGCAGTAAATAATACCAACCCCAATATCGTCTATGCACTAGAGGGGTCTGGCTGAGGCAACGCTGAGCTCTATATGAGCACAGACGGCGGGTCCGTCTGGTCAGCAGCCTTAGAAAGCTATTATACTGACGGCGGCGCGTTGGTCATGGATCCCAATAACAGTTCGGTATTATACAGCGGCGGTTACGTGTATAATCCCGATACCCTTGTGTATACTTATGTGATGGCCGTCTCAAAAACGACCGACGCTGGCACGACTTGGCACCGTGATACCCTGACCACGACTTACGGCATGTGCTACGCGCTCAGGGTCGACCGCACGAATTCCAATATCGTTTACGCGGGCGGCTACAACGGGACGTTGTACAAGAGCACGAATGCCGGAAGCACATGGTTCTTGTCGAACACCGGGTTGAGCGGAACTATCAATGATATTAGGATCGGTTCGACCAAGGCCAACACCATCTATGCCGGTTCATCGTCCGGCGTATTCAAATCTACCAACGCCGGTTCGAGCTGGACCAATACTGGGTGCACGAACGTGTATGACGTCATGATCAATCCGACCAATGAGAACGAGATCTATGCGGCGACCTATACCGGTGTGTACAAGAGCACGACCGGCGGCGGCGGCTGGACACTGATGAATACCGGTCTTGTGAACGTCAATACGACATCACTGGGCATTTATGCTAATAACTACTTGTTTGTCGGCACCGACGGTGGCGGCATGTCTCGATGGAACATCATGGTTGGCGCTGAAGAGCAGAAGACGACCGGGTTTAAGACCATGTTCACGGCCAAACCCAATCCTTCAGATGGCTGGACCAGGATCTCATACCAGGTCACGCAAACAGGAAACGTTAACCTGGCGATTTACGATATCCAGGGGCGGCTTGTTAAAATGCTCGTCAATACAAACCAGGCGCCAGGCACATACAGTGCGGTCTGGAACGGGATCGATGAACAGAGTAACCGCGTAGCCAGCGGTGTTTATTTCTGCAGGCTGGATGCCGGTGATGAGCAGATGATCCAAAAACTGATACTGGCGCGATAACTGGATAACACAAGAGCAGAAAAAAAAGCGCCCGGCGTATTATCGCCGGGCGCTTCACTTTGCGCAGGCGATCAGTTCTTTAAACGCTCCAGTTTTGTAGTGCCAGTTCTTTCAAAGAAAGGCTGAACCTCAACAGTGGCGTCCGGTCAAGTTCAATTGTTTTCTCGCGTGCCCGAACCACGAATTCCACGATCCCGGCCTCGCCCTTTCCGCCTTGCGCCTGGTCACGGCTGGGAGCATCGATACCGAGCATCTCATAAGGTACCGATACTTCGATGATCTCACCAACCTTGAACACCACCGCTGCCGGGCAGGCGTCATCGAGCGTGATCTTCAGGTTTTTTGGCTTGTAAAAATCGATCGAGTATTGATAGGCACCGATGTCGTGATTTATAACATCGCACCTGACGTAGACCGCCCGCTCATCAAATCCATAGTGGATCGCCGAGAACAAGCCGGCAAAACGCTGCATGGTGCCGCCCATCCGTTTGACTTCGGCGCGGCCGGCATTGAACCATTCGTAGAAATGCGTAACCCTGCC
Organism: bacterium; assembly: GCA_036382775.1. NCBI lineage: Bacteria > bacterium. Next base: position 45,850 of record DASVHD010000037.1, read on the forward strand.
GTCGATCACGGGTTTTATACGGTCGATCGGCGGCTGCGAAAGTGTATCATCCTGGGTGTTTATCGAAGAGAACAGTTCGTGCGGGCGTTTCTCGCCGATCCGGTTATAGATCCAGATCGCAGTGAGCCTGAATAACTCGTCAAATACTTCGCCGGTGACCGAGAAAAAATCGTCGCCGAACCACCAGTACCAGTCGCTGCCCTCTAGAATATAGAACCGATCCCAAACGGCGGGATCGGTTATGTTCTTCTCGACCAGTTTTTCCCTCAAGTCCTTAAGCACCTTCCATGCTTTATGATCCTGAGGTCGACCCATCCAGATATTGAAATTCGCGCCTATCCATGATCCCGGGAACAATTTCGTCAGTTTATTCTGCGCGCCGTGCGCATGCAGATAGTCCGAAATGGTGGTGGTCGTGACCTTCTCCTTGAGCAGCTCCTCGTACAGGCAGTCAAGGAACTCCGAGCCGTCGCCCGCGAAGAATTCCCAGGCGTTTTCGCCATCAAGAATTATCGGCAGCAGGAAACTATCGAACTGCGACAGCGAATTCCCAATTGTCTTGATCCGCCCGACCAGATCCTGCGCCGCCTTTTTCTGATCCCAGGTGTTGTAGTTAAAGGCGATCATGTCGGACAGAGTATGGTCCCTGAAGATCATTTTTACCTTGCCGATCTGCCATGGCTTGTACAACTGGGCGGCATTGGTCGGGATGCCGTTCTCGTCCCGGCGGAATGACGCACTGAGCGACCGGGCGAGGATCTCCTCGTCCGCGGCGATCCATTCCACGCCCAGATCGGAAAGGATCGGGATCAGTTCCTCGCATACGCTGCCCTCGGAAGGCCAGATACCTGCGGGCTTTTTACCAAAACAATGCTCGAACAGGGCGATACCCAGTTCCAGCTGGCGACGGGCGTCTTCGGGGTGTTTGAATTGGAACGGTATATCAAGGTTGGGATTGGCGACCTTGGCGAGGTCGCTGTTGATCAAAAGCGGAAGGATCGGATGGTACATTGGTGACGTAATAAGTTCGATCTGCCCCGAATCATAGGCTTTTTTATATTCATCGATGATCGATGACAGAATCCGGTTCTGCTGCGCGACGATCCGGTCCTTGTCCTGTTCGTGGAATCCTCTGCCCTGCTTGTAGAGATCGCTGATCTCGTCCCGGAATATCGGATCTATCCAAACCAGGTTGGCCCAGACCTGCAGGTCCCTGAATTCATCTACCGTGAATCCTTGAGCGACCGCTGCCAGTTCATCATCAACGATGTTCTTTCCCCGTTTCATCAGCAGTGAAAAATACCGGGGGTATGGTTCTATCATGGTCGTCCAGTTGGCAAGGAAAAAATCGCGCAGGATCTCGGTTTTTTCCTCCACGGTCAGGTCGCCGGCATCTTTCCGGAACAGTTCGAACTGACGGTCGGTGCACGCGCCCGAGCCGTAGTCCTGGATCTGCTTGAGCAGGGATGGCGTGAAGTTGAACGTGGCGCGAATACCCGGAAATTTCTGGATGTGCTTGAGCATGTCCAGATAATCCTTGAGCGCGTGCAGACGCACCCAGGGCAGGGGCATTACTCGGTCATCGGGTTTGGAATAGATCGGCTGGTGAAAATGCCAGAGAAACGCGACCTCAATATTCATGGCGCTGCGCTTACAGCGAATAAAACGAATGACAGCGAATTAACCGAATCCTTTCTACGAATGGAGCAAATGACAGCGAATTTATCGAATCCGAGCATTCTTTTTCGTTCAGCTCATTCGTCTTTAAATTCGTATTTTCTCATTCGCAATATTCGTGTTTATCTATTGAAGTACCCGATGTAGAATTTCGCGTCGTTGGTGATATCTGGAGGCGGGTTCTGCGTCACCAGGTCTTTCAGGATCGTTTGCGCTTTTTCATACTCGCCCTGAATGCCGCTGATCCGTCCGTAGGCGAGAAGTGACTGGAAATAAAAAGGCGAAGTCTTATCCTTGATTATGCGGGAATAGTACCCAAGGGCTTTTTCGTATTCTTTCAGGCCTTCGGCCGCGCAACCGGCCGCGTACTGCGCCGACGGCGTAAGCAAGTAGTCATTCTTCATGTTGCCCAAGAATTTATCGAAGTAATCCAGCGCCTCGGCGAACTGCCCCCGGTAATAGTATATTACGCCCAGGTAATACAGAGCGATCTTGCCGGGTCTTGTGTTCGAGTACTTTGTGCTGAGTTCGGTCAGTACCTGCTCCGCGTCCGGGAACCGGCCCTGGGATATCATCCCGATCGCCTGGGTCTGCATGAGTTCGGCTTCCGGTTTCTGCACTTCGCTTTTTGACGTCATATAGCCGAAAAACACGATGGCCGCCACAACTCCAATGCCGACCCAGATCGAAGTCTCCTTGTGGCGGACAATGAACTTGATCGCCTTCTGCATTATGGATTGGAACTCGTCTTCGGTCTTGACCCCGCGCTTCATATCTCTAAACATGTTTTATTCTCCTTTTTTTTCAATCACCTAATATCCATCTTCTATTATCTAACAACTGTTTTCCAGTTTCAACAGCACCCCTGACCCGATTCGAACGGGTGGCCTGCGGTTTAGGAAACCGCCGCTCTATCCTGCTGAGCTACAGGGGTAAAGAGGGGCGCTGCCCCCCTTTTATCCATTCACTTTTTAATACACACCCATTAAAAACTTCATGGATACCTTGAATTCCCCCGTCGGCTTTTCTTACACGCCCGGGTGATAACTCTATGCCTCCGCTACCAGAACCAGCAGCTAACGCTGACAAGCTATGCAGTTTCAATGGAGGGGCACATCCTCTTATAATCCCGCATATTCAAAATGCCACTATTTAAAATGCGGAGCTTTTCTCCATTCATAATTATTTATTTCGTCCTCACCCCCGTATCAAGTACGGGGCAGGCTCTTACCCTCTCCCACCAAGGGAGAGGAAATTGAGGAAGCAGAGACCTCGGATCCCCCGCTACCGACGATCGCTGTCATTGCGAGGAACGCCAGTGACGAAGCAATCTCCCGTCTCGTTTATGATTATTATATCTAATGGGTTTTGAATGTCAATCCGCGCCGTAAGATTCGTTTTTCTCTTTCTTCGATATCTCAACGACACAAGATATTGCATCAAAGCTGACTAAAAGCGACGGGTCCGGGTTAACGTATTAGATTCCGATCAGCTCAAAAACTTTTGCCCTCAGTTCGGCGATATTCACGGGTTTGGTAATGAAAGCGGCAATGTTGGATGTGCCCACGACAACGTCGTCCTGCATCAGGCGGTATGCTGAACAGATGATTATCGGTATGGTTTTGTTTCGCTCGCGGATGCGTTCGATCGCCTCCAAGCCATGCGTCCCCGGCATCTTGATATCGATGATCAGCAGGTCGAATTCCTGCATGGTCACAAGTTTTACGGCCTCGCGGCCGTCACTTGCCTCGGTCATTTCGTAATCGCCCTTCAGAATTTCGCGCAGCAACAACCTAATCGACGCTTCATCATCACAAACCAATATCTTCTTCATCTTGCACCTCGCTTTTTATTGCCGGGGCAAAACAGCCGGACCCTTCCGCAGCATGATATTGCAGGTGGTTCCTTCCCCGACTATGCTGGTGAATTCGATTTTACCGTTATGCTCATCAATGATCTTTTTCACGATGGCAAGCCCCAGACCCGTGCCCCGCTCTTTGGTTGTGTAGAAAGGTGTAAAAAGGCACTTCAGGTCCTGCTCGGCTATGCCCTGACCATTATCGCTCACCTTGATTATGGTCCATTCATCATTCTCCGCAATTTCGATCTCGACCTTGCCTTCTTTGCCGATCGCATCAAGGCTGTTTTGAAGAAGGTTCACGAAAACCCGGCGCAGCGACTCATACTCGCCCTGCACTACGGGTTTGGAGATTCCTTTAATGCGGATATCGGCGGCAAAATGCTTGACGATGCCCTCGATCAGACCCCTGACATCGACGTCCTTCATCTGCAGCTGCTTGGATCGAACGAATCCAAGGATGTCGTCGATTATATGGTTGATCCGGTCGGCTCCGTTGCGGATTTCACCGCTGTAAAGGTCGATGCTGGCGGGATCCCGGGTCGTGGCCAGCAGTTGGGCAAAACCAGCGATCGCGGTCAACGGGTTGCGGATCTCATGGGCTACCCAGCTTGCCATTTTGCCCAGGTAGCTCAACCGTTCCGATTGTTTCAGCTTTTCCTCAAGCGCTCGCACCTGGGAAAGATCTTTGAATACCACGACACAGCCCGTAACCGAACCCTCCGGCCTGTAGATCAGTGAAGTTGAAAATCCCAGCGGTATCGGATCGCCGCGGCGGTTGCAGATATCGATTTCGTCGCGGCCGATCGCCTTGCCGTCATGCAGCGATGGTTCGATTTTATCCCATAGCGGCTGCAGTTCTTGGACGTTTTTTATATTATACCCTTCGGTATCGTCTTTCTTCAAACCCAGCGCTCGTTCGGCTTCCGGATTTAGGGTGGTGATGACGCCGTCGCGCTTGATGACGATAATACCGCTCGGGACGCTGTTGATGATCCGTTCATGGTAAATTCTCAATTCGATTTCTTTGGCGATTTCTTTATCGATGATGTGTCTCAGTTCTATATTTTTCTTTTCCAGTTCATTTTTCTTCCTGGACTCCCGCCGGACGAATGAAACCCAGAAACTGCTGATAAAAGAAATGATGAACAAAAAGGGAATGCGGATGAGAAATTTAGCGTCAATCAGCGATATCCCGGGGTTTTCGCGGTACAGCAGCCAGCCGTAAAATATGCTGATAACGATGGCGATGACGAAACTGCCACCGATATTCTGTCCGATCGCCGAGATGAATATGACCAGAAAATAAACAAGATAAAAATCGGTCTGTATGCCTTCGGACAAGTATATCGCCAGCGTGATGATGAGGATATCGAACAGTAAAACAAAGAACGACGACACCGGCCGGTTGATGATCTTCGTCGGGATGAAATAGAAAATGACATTGGACGCGAAATATATCAGGGCAATGACATAGCCCGGCGAATCGATGCTCAGCCCCCGTTTCGAATAGGTCATGATCAAGATGGTCGCCAGGATGAGCACGAACCTTAAAAACAACATGATGCGTTTTGGAGAGCTGAATATCTGATGGTTCATCTCTTTTGCCGCGCTGTCGTCTTGCGTCATTTTACCCGGTCCTGGGGAAGTATATACGAATACCGAGTGAAGTCAATCATAACTTGACAACGGCCTCCGTATATATATAATTCAGACAGGAGATTGGACCTTAATAAAGGAGGATCCGTGAAATCCCGAATCGGTGAGATGCTGGTCAATCACGGTATTATCAGCGAAAATCAGCTGCAGCAGGCGCTCGACCTCCAGAAAGAGCAGAATAAACGGCTCGGCGAGATCCTCATCGATCTCGGTTTCATTAAAGCCAATGACCTGATGTGGATGCTCAGCGAACAGGCAGCGATACCGTTTGTCGATCTTCACCCTGAAATGCTCGATTCCCAATTGATCAACAGCTTTCCGGAAAAAATATTGTATGACAATTGTATCCTGCCCCTGTACGCAACGGATGACTCCATTTATATCGTGCTGGGCGACCCGGCAAATACCGCCGGTATCAATGCCATTATAGAATACACAAAAAAACAGATCGTCACTGCTGGCGCCGTACCGGGAAAAATTCTCGAATTGCTTGATAAATTCTATTTGTCACAGCAGACCGAGGCGATCATCGACGGCGAGTTCAAGGGCAAGATAAAAGTCCTGATCTGCGATAACAAGGCGACCGTTGAGTTCACCGATGAAAAGGGCGCCGTGGCAAAACGTAAATTGCCAGTCGAGGTGAAAATACACATCGGCAAGTTCAAGGATGAAATAGACGATGCGAGAGATTGACGGCCTGCTGAAGTACACAGTTGAAAACAAGGCCAGTGACCTGCATATAACCGCGGGTTCGCCGATCATGGTGAGGATCCATGGATCCATGATACCGGTGGACCCAAACTCCATAAGTCCATCAAAAGCGTATGAGCTGGTGCGTCCGGTTTTGAGCGACGAACAATTCGCCACTCTGGAAAGAGACAAAGAAATAGATTTTTCCCTGTACATCGAGAGCATCGGCCGCTTCAGAGTGAATATTTTTTACCAGCGCCATGGCATCGGCGCCGTTATGCGCGTGATACCCGAAAAGATCCCAAGCATGGATGATCTCGGTCTGCCCAAGGTCATCAAAGAGCTCATTGACCTGGAAAACGGCCTTATCCTGGTCACGGGACCAACCGGCAGCGGCAAATCAACCTCTCTGGCCGCGATGATCGACTATATTAATACCAACCGAGACGGACATATTATCACGATCGAGGATCCGATCGAATTTATGCATAGTTCCAAGAAATGTATAGTCAACCAGCGGGAAGTCGGAACGAGCACGCGATCCTTCAGTAACGCGCTGCGCAGCGCTTTGAGAGAAGACCCGGACTATATACTGGTGGGCGAAATGCGGGACCTGGAAACGATCGCCCTGGCTCTAACGGCCGCCGAGACCGGGCATCTGGTATTTGGAACACTTCATACTTCGAGCGCGCCCAAGACAATCACCAGGGTGATCGATGTGTTTCCGACCACGCAGCAGGACCAGATCCGGGTCATGCTGTCCGAGTCGATCCAGGGCGTGATCGCCCAGAAATTGTACCCGCTCAAGGACGGCCAGGGCCGGGTCGCGGCGTTCGAAATACTCATTGCCAACCAGGCCGTGAGGAATATCATTCGGGAGGAGAAGATCTTTCAGTTGGAATCGGTGATCCAAACCGGCCGGCAGCTGGGCATGCAGGTCATGGAACAGGCAAAGCGAAAGCTCGTGTCCGAAGGTAAAATATCACCCGAATTCCTTGAAGAACGGATGACCCTGTATTAAAAGTTAAAAGATCACGGCCATTTAAACACCAGCAAAAAATAAGTATTTCTACCTAGTTGTTTTCAAGTAGTCTATCTAATTTACTTGTCAAAACACACGCTTACAATAAAATTGTATGAAAAAAGAATTCATTCAATTTTCTTCGTATGCCGGGGAACATTTCCCGCCAGTGAATTATAAACTGCACAGAGACGCAACTATGTGTGATGAATGGACCCGTATTACGCCACGCACCGAGGAAAAAGCGGCAAGAATACGCCCGGCGGAACTGCTAATTTATCATGAGCGTTTGTCCAAGAGAATTTTTGATATCTTACTTGCAGGTTTCGGATTATTCATATCGTCATGGTTATGGGTGTTGATCATTACGGCAATAATCATTGAAGATGGATTTCCGGTTATTATCCGCCAGAAACGAATCGGCAAAGGCGGTGCCCTGTTTAATTCATTCAAATTCCGCTCAATGATCAAAGCGTCATTAAATGAAAAGGTGCAGGTTCAGGCCGCTGAAAATGACCACCGCGTCACGAGAGCCGGCAAAATTTTAAGAAAAACCGCCCTTGATGAACTGCCGCAATTGCTTAATATTCTGTTCGGTGAGATGAGTTTTGTCGGTCCCCGACCACTCTTACCATCAGAGTCGGAAATAAACGGAAATCCCCAAATTATAAATATCGCGTGCATTCCCGGCTATGATAAGAGAATTTTAATCCGTCCGGGATTGACCGGGATATCACAGGTTTTTGCTTCCCGGGATCTGCCCCGCCGGCATAAATTCAAATATGACATTTTATATATAAGAAAGGCAGGGATTGTTTACGATATAAGGTTAATTATTTCGTCTTTCCTTGTGACCTTCAAGGGCGCCTGGGAAAAGCGCTGTACGAAGCTCAGGTTTCTAGAAACAAGAAATAATCACGACCATTATTTAACATCCAATTAATATGAAAAAAGTGTATGACGTGGCGGTTGTCGGCGGCGGACCCATCGGTTCTTATACAGCATACCAATTGGCCGGAAGAGGCTTTAAAGTCTGCGTGTTAGATGAGAAAAAAATTATCAGCGAAGGGGTTATTTGTTCGGGAATAATAAGCAAAGAGGCATTCAGGCGTTTCGATTTACCCCGCGCATCCATATTGACGGACATTGACTCTTTCCGGGTTGTATCCCCCGGGGGTCAAACTCTGGAATATAGGCATCAGAGTCCTTTTGCCCATATTGTTGATCGCGAAAAATTCAACGAGGATATCATGGAAAAAGCCAGGGAAAAAAGCGCGCAGATATACCTTGATCATCGGGTGGACAGAATCGACAAAACCGGCGATTTTTATATGATATCTCATAATGGTGCCGTGCTACAAAGCAAGGCGGTGATCCTGGCAACCGGTATCAAGTATGATTTGCATGCAGCATCGGGTCTGGGCAAGCCGTCCAAATTTCTCTACGGTTCGCAGACCGAAATCCCTTTGTCAATGCCGATTTCGACGATTGAAGTCCATCTCGGTCAAAGTTTTGCGCCGGGATCTTTTGGCTGGATCGCGCCGTTACACAAAGATACGTCGCGGGTTGGCGTTATCGCTGAGGAAAAAGGTAAACATTTATTAATGCGCATGCTCAGGGAAAGAATCAATTATCCCGCTAGTAAAATAAAGATAAACATGATAAAATCAAAACCTATTGTCTTTGGTCCGATCAAGCCCAGCGTTAACGGCATGCTTTTAGCGGTTGGCGAGGCTGCCGGGCAAGTAAAAACAACGACCGGCGGAGGAATATTTTTCGGATTACTGTGTTCAGAAATTGCGGTTGATAAATTGACCGCGACATTAAAAGGTAAATATGTATTAAATGAATACGAAACTGCCTGGCGGCAGGCTCTGCATGCAGAACTCGAAATCGGGATGGAGTTGAGAAAAATTGCCGGCATCCTGGGTGACAAACAAGTGGAAAATTTGCTTAGTTTTATCAAAAAGAACCCGGTATTAATTAAGTGGATAATACCGCACATTAAGTATGATTTTCATTCAAACTTCCTGCTGGATTGCCTGAAAGGATTTCAATCATTGCTGGGTTCCTGGCAACCAAAAGCTTTCAGGAATGATGATGTGACCCTTCTACATGTGAATAGTTGTTTAAACTCGAGACCTTTTGCCGAAAAGAACCTTGAACCGGCATTCATACCCTCAGGTTCATGGAGAAATCCTTTAATCTGAAAAAGTCCATCCTCAATCTCTCTTTAATAAGGGAAATTTAAGGTATTTGCCATTGACACTAATTCAGTCTTAGGTATAATCAAACATGTATAATTTAGTGGTTGCCGATGATCATACGCTGGTCCGGCAGGGTCTGCGCAGGATCATTGAAGAGGGCGGCGCATACAAAGTTGTCGGTGAGACCGGGGATGGCGCCGGGATTATTCCCTTGATTCGCCGACTTATCCCCGATATGATCATTCTTGATATTTCACTGCCCAATCTCAGAGGGATTGAAGCAATCCGCAAGATCATCAAAATCAACAAAAAGATCAAAATCCTGATTCTAACCATGCATAAAAACGAAGAATATGTGTACGAGAGTTTGACCAACGGCGCCCATGGTTATCTGCTGAAAGAGGATGCGGACAGTGAATTGATCAAGGCAATCAGCATGATTCAGTCGGATAAGTTATATATATCTTCATCCTTCAGCAGCGACATCATCAAAGGTTTGGTTCAGAGAAAAAACCATAAAAGCGTCAAGTCACAGTTCAGGATCCTTTCCGTACGTGAAAGAGAAGTCCTCAAGTTGCTTGCTGAAGGAAATTCCAGCAAGAAGATAGCAGGTCAATTGAGTATTAGCACCAGGACGGTTGAACATCACCGCCTGAATATCATGAAAAAACTAAAAATCTCGAATATCGCGAGCTTGGTTCAGTATGCCATAAAGGCAGGACTGGTCGACCTGGCTTAACAATTTTTATAGAATTTCCTTTTGGACAAAAAGACAACAACTATGAAGAACAAAAACGGCAGACACAGTATACCCAACCGCGTAACCCATGACCATGCGGAAAAATATGTCGCCATTTTGCGCGAGCTTCCGGATATTGTTTATAAGATTGATCCCAAGGGTTATTTTACATTCATAAATAAGTCAGTAAGCGTCCTGGGTTACAATCCGGACGAAATTATTGGTAAGCATTTTAGTAAAATAATCCATCCCGAAGATGTAAAGTTATTCAGCCGGAACTATGTTTTGCCGAAGTACAAAGGAAAATCGACCGGAGCTGCAAATGCCCCAAAGTTGTTTGACGAAAGAAGAACCGGCGAGCGAAGAACAAAAAATCTCGAAATAAGACTGATCCCAAAAGACTGGCGAAAAGCGAAAGATTCCAAAGCAATTATCGGCATGGTCATCGCTTTCGGTGACGTGAGTGCCGGCGGATATTATGGTCTTGACACTGGTGACGGAAAACGGAAGTTTCAAGGGACCTTGGGGATTATCCGGGACATCACCGATCGCAAGCGGCTTGAGGACGCGCTGAAGAAGAGCAGAGAATATTTCCTCACCCTCACTGAAAATTCTTCGGACATTATCATTATTTTGGATAGAAAAGGGACGATGACTTACGCGAGTCCCTCGATCGAGCGTTTTAGCGGATATAAAAAAGAAGAATTGATCGGCAAAAGCGGTTTTGGTTTCATTGTAGCCGGTGATCTTCCGAGAGCTATTTATGATTTTGGCAAGGCAATACTAACAAAAGATGTTATCATCCCCAATGTTTTTCGCATTCGACACAAAGACGGGTCAGAACGCATTTTCGAGGGGCTGGGTAAGAATCTTTTGGATAATCCGGTAATCGCGGGTTTTGTTATGAATGTCCGGGACATCACCGATCGCAAAAAAGCGGAGGAAGCATTAAAAGAAAGCAGAGAAAAGTATCGCTGTTTGGTCGATGGTATGCATGATGGTCTGATGCAGGTTGACAATGACGATCGCATCCTTTTTGTGAATGAGCAGATTTGTAAGATACTCGGTTATACTATGAAGGAACTCCTGGGTCAAATAGGCTATAAAATATTTTTCAGCGAATCTGATCAGAAACTTATAAGAAAATACAACGAGAGACGGCTTAAGCAATTATCCGATAAATACGAAATAAGGATGAAGAAAAGATCAGGAGAGTTCATCTGGGTGCAAATACGTGGTTCGCCGGTGATCGGACCTAATGGTACTGTCTTAGGTTCGATCGGTGCAATCGCTGACATTGACCAGCGCAAACATGCCGAAGAAGCCTTACGCAAATCCGAAGAGAAATACCGCGACCTGGTTGAGAACATAAACGATATTGTCTTTGCTACTGATCTAAATGGTATTGTTACTTACATAAGTCCGGTCATCGAATCACTCGGTGGCTACAAACCCGCTGAAGTAATTGGAAAACCTTTTACTGATTTTATTTATCCGGAGCATCTGTTATCTGTTAAAAGACGATTTCAAGACCTGATCGACGGGAAACAGGAGCCGGCTGAATACAAAATTTTAACCAAGTCAGGAGATGCCCGCTGGGTCCGAAGTTTCAGCAAACCAGTCTATAAAGAGCATCGTTTTATGGGCATTCAAGGTGTCATCACCGATATTGACCAGCGCAAACAAATGGATGAAAAACTGCAGTATCAGGCTGATATGCTTGCGAATGTCTCCGACGCCATTATCTCTACGGACCTTGACTTTAAAATTCGTACCTGGAACAAAGCGGCCGAGAGAATTTACGGTTGGCAGGCATGGGAAGTGATTGGTAAACCAGTAGGTAGAATCACCCGGCTCGTTTACCCGAATGATCAGCAGAATAAGGTCGTAGCGAAGTTCTTTAGACAAGGATATTGGCAGGGAGAAGTCATTCAGACAAGAAAAGACGGCACAAAACTCAATGTGCTGACGGCCGTTGCTTTGATGAGAGACAGCAGCGGAAACCCGGTTGCGGCAATTGCCGTAAACCGTAATGTAACCGAAAGAAAAAAGACTGAGAATGAATTGGTGAATGCATTGAATGAATTGAGTAAGCAGCGGACTGAATTAAATATCCTCACAAAAAAAATTATCAATGCCCAGGAAGAGGAGCGGCGTTATTTAACATCGGTAATCCATGACGAATTCCTTCAGGGGATTGTTTCGATATTATATTTTCTGCAAACGTTCGATGTATCATCACTGGGCAAAGAGGTTGGGGATCAGAAAGAAGGGCTTATGAAAGCGGTCAAGGATTCGATTGAAAAGGGCCGTGCCTTGATCACCGAGACCGAGCCAATTCGCGAATTAAGCAGCGGATTGATCGAGGCGGTCAAAAAGACAATTGCTTTGCGGTTCAGCAACACCGCGGTCAGGGTCCGATTTATTCACCCGAAGAAAATGCCGAGACTTGAAAGGGATATCGCAACCAGTGTTTTTCGTATTGTTCAGGAGGCGTTGTTCAACATCCAGCGGCACGCTAAAGCGACTTCTGTCCTGGTGAGGATATCAGTTAATAACCGTAATTTTGATGTCGAAGTGAGAGATAATGGTGTTGGTTTCATTCCTGAATTAGTCGCGGGAAAAAAGACCGGTCACTACGGTCTGCTCAGTATGCAGGAGCGAACTCACTTGCTCGGCGGTGACCTGGTTATTATCAGCAAACCAGGCAAGGGGACGATGGTAAAATTCAAATTTTCTTCTTCTTAAGTTTTTGGATTTGATCTTCTAAAGTTTGATTTGTAAATTAGAAATACTATCCAGATGTATGGGGATATTATTCTTAATAAGCTTGTTTAAAAATCGGTGGAACAAATGTAGTCGCAACCTTTAGGTTGCGAAATAATTTTAACATCTATTAACTCAGCTCGCCGGTCCAGAAATATTCACCGAAACAGTGCTCTATCTAATTATAATCCCCCTTCACCCCTCTTTAAAAAAGGGGGATATAAGGGGATTTATATTTCAGGTGGATTAGGTGGACAAGGATTCATAGGTATATGTACCTACATTAAGACTGGTATTATGCGATATTGTTCTTTCGGCTTTTCCCATGTATCATATTCAAAGAGAAATATTATGAAAGCGGTAAACAAGAATAAGACAAAGACTGAACTGATAAAAGAATTGAACGAACTGAAAAAACGAATAGAAAAAGTCGAAGCATCAAAAGCAAAGCTCAAACAAGCGGAGGAAGCACTGCGGGAGAGCGAAGCCAAATTCAAGCGCTTATACGATTCCAACATCATTGGCATTATTTTCTGGGATACTGCCGGAAACATAACACGCACGAACAGCGAGTTTCTTCGAACAGTTGGTTATACGGAGGAGGATGTCATTACGGGCAGAGTACGCTGGAAGGACATGACCCCGCCGGAATATGCGCCGCTTGATGAAAAAGCATTAAGAGAAATGGGGAAAACGGGTGTTTCCGTACCCTTTGAAAAGGAATACATCCGCAAGGATGGCCGCCGTGTTCCGGTCGTCATAGGTGCAACAATCTTTAAAGGGCAAAAAGATATCGGAATATGTTTTGTTCTGGATATCACCGAGCGCAAAAAGGCAGAGGAAGCGCTGCGGATAAGTAAAGACCGCCTGCTCTTTGCAACCGAGGGCGCCAATCTCGGGGTTTGGAATTGGAATACCGTAACCGGCGAATTAATCTGGTCGGACAAGTGCAAAGCGCTTTTTGGCATACCGCTTGAAGAAACGATGAGCTATCAACGCTTCCGTGATGCATTACACCCCGATGATCGCGAGAGGACGGATAAGGCGGTAAAAGATGCGCTCGACAATCACGAAGATTACGATATTGAATATCGCGGCCTCTGGCCTAACGGCAGCATCCACTGGCTTGCGGCAAAAGGACGCGGTTTTTACGACGCAGCGGGCAAAGCTGTACGGTTGGAAGGCGTAGTGCTGGACATCTCCGACCGCAAGCGGGTGGAGGAGGCGCTCCGGCTCAAGAACATCGTGTTCGATTCCTCCATCGCGGCGAACAGCACTGCCGACAGCGACGGGAATATCACCGAGGCGAACGAAGCTTTTCTACGCATATGGGGCTATTCTGCCAAGGACGAGGTCGTCGGAAAACCGATACTGCATTTTTTGCAGAATAAAGAGGAAGCTGTCGACATCATAACTGCGCTCAACGCGTCCGGGAAATGGAAGGGAGAATACACAGCCCGACGAAAAAACGGTACTACGTTCATTGCATACGGCCTGGCAACCGACCTGAAAGATTCGACCGGTAAGTTGATAGGGTATCAATCCGCCGTCATCGATATTACGGAACGCAAGAGGGCGGAGGAAGAATTAAAAAGAACCATGACCGATTTGTCACGTTCGAACAAGGACCTCGAGCAGTTTGCCTATGTCGCGTCCCATGACCTGCAGGAACCGCTGCGCATGGTGGCAAGTTTCACCCAACTTTTGGAAAAACGTTATAAAGGGAAACTTGATGCTGAAGCGGATGAATTCATTGACTATGCGGTGGGTGGTGCCAATCGCATGCAGCAACTCATAAATGATTTGTTGACCTATTCCCGTCTGGGCATAAAGGGCAAACCCTTCGAATCCTGTGATTGCCATTCGGTGCTCGGTCGGGTGATCGTCAACTTGAGAACAGCAATTGATGAGAATAAAGCACTAATTACTAACGATGACTTGCCGGCCGTAATTGCCGACGAGACGCAAATGATTCAGTTACTTCAAAATCTGATTGGTAATGCCATCAAGTTCCGCAGCAAGGAATCACCCCTGATTCACGTCTCTGCCCAAAAGAAAGATAATGAGTGGATTTTTTCAGTCCGCGATAACGGTATCGGTATTGAACCTCAATATAAAGAAAGAATATTCGTGATCTTCCAGCGTCTGCATGGAAAAGAAGAGTATAAAGGCACGGGCATTGGTCTTGCTGTTTGTAAAAAAATTGTGGAGCGCCACGGTGGTCGCATCTGGGTGGAATCAGAATTGGGCAAAGGCTCAACCTTCTATTTCACCATGCCTGAAAGGCCGCTGGCCGCGATGGAGAAAAAAAATGTCCGTGATGAAATATTATTGTAACCAGCTGTCTGCAGATATTTACTGCGGTCACTTTTTGGTAAATAGGTTCTGTGTGAATCTACGCTGTTGTTTGTGTGCATCTGTGATATTGCGTAGCAGGTAAGGAGGTAAAATGAGCAACAAGGTGATTGGCGAAATGATCCAAATCCTGTTGGTTGAAGATAACGCCGGCGATGTGCGTCTCGTAAAAGAGGCTCTCAAAGAAGGAAAGATACACGTTGAAATGGACGTGGTACAGGATGGCGTGGAAGCACTCGCATTTCTTAACCGGAAGGGAAAGTATACGAAAGTGCCCCGGCCGGACCTGATCCTTCTCGACCTGAACCTGCCCAAAAAAGACGGCCGCGAAGTGCTGGCCGAGGTCAAAGCCGACGAAGATCTCAAACGTATTCCGGTGGTAATTCTGACGATTTCCAAAGATGAAGAAGATATCATTAAGAGCTATAATCTGCATGCTAACTGTTACATTACCAAGCCGGTCGATCTCAAGCAATTCATGAAAGTCGTCCAGTCAATCGAAGATTTTTGGCTAACCATTGTTAAGCTGCCGCCTAACGGCGCGAAATGATCAGCGAAAATATCAAGATCTTACTCATCGAAGACAATCCCGGCGATGTTCGGTTGATAGAAGAGATGTTAAAAGAAGTCATGCCGAATAGGTTTGATATGATTAAAAGCCGGACTCTTGAACATAGCATGAAGAGTCTTCAAGAGCAACAATTTGATGTTATCATATTGGACCTTGGTCTGCCGGATAGCCAGGGTATCAATACTTTTGAAAGGTTACTTCCCAATACAAGAGACGCCGCAGTCATTGTCGTGACCGGTCTTGCCGACGAAAAGGTTGGTATTCAGGTAGTAAGGAATGGAGCTCAGGACTATCTAGTAAAAGATAACATAAATGCGAACCTGCTTGGTAAATCACTGCAATATGCGATCGAACGCAAAAAAGCCGCGAAAGCGCTTTTGGGGAGTGAGCGACTTCTCAAAGAAGCGCAAGCCCTGGGAAAAATCGGCAACTGGGAGTTTGACCTGGCCACTCAAAAGATTGCGTGGTCGGATGAAGTTTATGTTTTGTACGAACGTGATAAGAGTCTCGGACCTCCGACCGCAGAAGAAGAGGCTGAGTACTACTCTGAGGAGCAAGCGAAAAAACTCCGTGAATACACGAAACTGGCGGTTGAGACCGGACAGGAATTCGAGTATGACCTTGTTACTAAGCTGCTCGATGGGAAAATTTGCTTATTCCATGCATCAATGCGTCCCGTAAAGGATACAGGCGGTCGGGTCGTTAGACTTTTTGGCACCGTGCAGGACATTACCGAGCGCAAGCGTGCCGAGGAGACACTGCGTAAAGTGATACGTGCGCTCAAAACACTCAGTCAATGCAACGAGGTTCTGGTTCGCGCCACTGATGAATCAGAACTCCTGCAGAAGATTTGTAAGGTCATCGTTGAGGTCGGCGGCTATCGAATGGCTTGGGTCGGGAATACCGAAGAGGATCAAAAGATGACAGTCCGACCGATGGCTCAGACTGGTTTTGAAAACGGATATCTTGAAGCGCTCAGAATTACCTGGGCTGATACCGAACTCGATCATAGTCCCATCGGCACTGCAATAAGAACAGCCAAACCGTGCGTTTGCCAGGATGTCTTCTCTGATCCTGGTTATACACGCTGGCGCGACGACGCGGCTAAGTTTGGTTATGTTTCACTGATTGCCTTACCGCTGATTACCGACCAACAGCCTTTCGGCGCCCTGAATATCCATGACGCAGAGCCTGATGCCTTTGATGACGAGGAAGTCATGCTGTTGACAGAACTCGCGGACGACCTGGCTTACGGTATTAAAGCGTTGCGGATGCGGGTTGAGCGCAGAAAAGCCGACGAACAGCTTAAACAGAGCGTCGAGAGGCTGAGTGCCACTCTGGAAAAAACGGTCAGTGCGCTGGCATCGACCGCCGCAAAAAGAGATCCCTATACCGCGGGTCATCAGCAGCGTGTCACTCATCTGGCAGTTGCCCTGGCGTCGGAAATGGGCTTACCGCAGGACCAGATCGACGGTGTGAGAATTGCCGGGTTGTTGCATGATATCGGCAAAATTGCGGTGCCGGCGGAAATTCTAAGCAAACCAACGCGGCTGACTGAAGCGGAATTCAACATTGTAAAAAGCCACGCGGAAGTTGGTTTTGAAATAATCAAAGGGATCGAATTTCCCTGGCCGGTTGCCAAGGCGGTTCTGTATCATCATGAAAGACTGAACGGTTCGGGATATCCGTCCAGCCTGAAAGGCGATGATATAATTATCGAGGCCAAGATCCTTGCGGTCGCCGATGTTGTTGAAGCAATGGCAAGCCATCGCCCTTACCGGCCGGCCCGGGGCATCGATGTGGCGTTGGAAGAAATCAAGCAAAACCGCGGGGTCCTTTATGACCGGGCAGTCGTGGATGCCTGCATTGATCTCTTTGAGAAGAAAAATTTCAAATTTGACTGAATAATCCAGCCCACCATAAAAATAACCAACAAGCACTGCATTTGTTTTCGCGGACTCTGACGGTATCCAGGGATTGAGCGCCCGCAATATTTAGCTATCGCCCGGCCAGGGGATCGTCTTGCAGGAGTCCGAAAATATTGCCCTCAGTATCCGTGCACTGAGCGTACCAGCCGATACCGGGGATAGGATTTTTAGGAACAGCAATCACACCACCGGCGGTTTTAATTCTAGCGGTATACTCATCGCCCTGTTGGGGTTATCGGCATGGATCTCGAAATGAATTACTCTTGGCATGTATCCTCCTGTTTGGGTATCGATAATAATACATCATGTGTTTGAAAAAATCTGTGACAAGACAAAAAACCTTTTCTCCCGGTTTCTATTTCATCATCTCAATCAGCTCCCTGACATAATGCGAGAGCTGATCATACTGCTTTTTGGTCTCAAGGTAGAGTTGCTTATAGTCGATATTCCGAACCTCCGTTTCCACGGGGGGTTCCAGCATCGACTGAATGGCCAAGATCGTGTCCTCAAGCGCTGGTGATGCCGACGGCTCTTGTTCGGCCTGCTTGATGATATCGACAAAACCCTGTTCCAGCAGCCATTTTCTCGGGTCGATGTATTCGGCAGCCTGTTCCGGCGCCTTCGTCCAGTAGTGGTATGCTTTTTCCATATCGTAATTGAGCTCGGGATAGACCTTGACGATTTCCGCGATGTATTTGTCCGGGAATCTCAGATCCGTCTCGCTGCACTCGAGCAGCGGATAATCCGCGCCCAGCGCGATCAGTTCGTCTCTCTGCTGCGCTTTATCGGACGTGAAATATCCGATGACCGGAGGCTCATTGATATAGAGCTTGCTGCAGACTTTGCTAATGGTCTTGCGGCTGAATATCTCAAGCAGATAATCCACGTTGGATATCACGACATTGATTTCCCCGCGGAAGTGGCAGATTTTTTCCAGCGCGGTCATCACGGAATTCACCGGGATGATGCGTTCCTTTTTCAAAATATCGCAGAGTTTCTTGCGCAGGCCGGTGTTGGCGTCGATTATTATGAGCATGTTATCTCACCTCCTCTATTTTACGACTATATAGAGTCATAGATCCTACCAATAACTCTATTCATTTCTGGCAATAAATCAACCGCTATCCACCTAAATGTAAAACTTCAAGCCATCAGTTTACCCGATTCTTTATGCGATAGAGCAACGGACTAACAAACCACCGATCAACTAAATACATTGTATCCGGAGGATGCTGAAACAGAACAGGGAAGTTCGAGGATTAAAAACCAACAATGTTACTCAAATTTAAAACCTTTTTCTCGGAAAAGTTTCACGCATGAATCGACCACGACCGGGTCGTAAAGAACACCCTTATTGGCAAGCATATCGCCCAGGGCGGCATCGATTCCTAGCGCGGGCCGGTATGGACGGTGGGAACTCATGGCTTCGACAATATCAGCCACGCATAGGATTCTTGATTCCATTAGGATTTCATCGCCTTTTAAGCCGGATGGATAGCCGGAACCATTTAATTTTTCGTGGTGCTGCAAAATATACTTGGCTACTGGCCATGGAAAATCGACCGATTTTATTATATCATGAGCGGCTTTGGGGTGGATTTTGATCATCGCGAACTCAACATCCGTAAGTTTGGAGGGTTTAGTAAGTATTTCCGCAGGGATGGTGATTTTTCCGATATCATGAAGCAGACCGGCAACGCGGATCGCGTTAATCCGGTCTTTCGGTAAACCCATATCCTGGGCGATGGCGCAGGCGAGATGAGTCACCCGGCGCTGATGGCCGGCGGTGTACGGATCCCTCATTTCCGAGGTCACGGTCAGTGCCATAACCGTGCCCTCTAAAGCATTTTCGATTTTCGTAAGGTTAATCATGACTTGTTCTTCAGCTCGTTGGTGCTTAACGCCGGTTCGCAGAGCGGAAATACCGTACGAAATATCGTCTGCCAATTCCAAGAGCAGTTTCTTTTCTTCATCGTCGAAAGTATCCGCGCTGGCGCTGTAGATTGTTAGCGCGCCCATTGTACGGTTGTCGAAAAATAAAGGCAGGGACAGGATCGAACGGTAGGGCTGGTTCGCCGCCGACGGGGGTCCAAAACACGGCTGGCGACCATCCGGAAGTTTTTGACAAACCTGGAACTGCCCGGAACTTAAAACGGACCGGAGGATTTTATTTCGTCCGTTCGGATCCGTTAAATCGATTTTTTCCGAAGCATAATCAAAAAACTCGGAGCCGGCATATGCAACGGGACGGAGGACATCCTTCTCCGCGATCTCAAGCAAACCGATCCAGACTATGGGATATTCCCCGGTTTTTCTGATGATCTGGCAGACATCGTTAAGTAAATCTTTTTCGTCGGTAGCCCGGACTAGACAGCTGTTGCATTCGCTGATGATTTTCAGGGATCGGTTGAGTTTTTGGAGTCTTTCTTCGTTTCGTTTGCGGTCGGTGATGTCCCGGAAAAAACCCACATTGCACGGTCTATTATCAACCGTTAAGGTAGTTGTGTTAATGTCCGCGTATAAAACTGTCCCGTCCTTCCTGAGACATGGAATGTCCGGGGCCAGAGTCTTCTCTCCGCGGGCTTGAGCTTCAAACTCGGCGATTACCCGCGGCAAGTCCTCCTTGGGGTGAATATCTGCCAGGCTCAGCGTTTTCAATTCCTCCTCGGTATATCCAAGCATTCGACACAGCGCCGGATTTGCGTACTTAAATGTCTTCGTTTCAGTGTCGGCAAGCAAGATACCATCGGCGCTTATTTCAAAAAGCGCGCGATATCTTGCCTCCGAATCCCGCAGCGCCTCCTCGGTTCGTTTATGCTCGGCGTTTTCCTGCTGCAGGTTCTCCACGGCATGTTTTAATTCATCACTCCTCCTGGTTACCTCGGACTCCAGCTCTTTCCGGTAATTACTCATCAAGTCGTTGTAGGCTTTGACCTTTAGCAGGGACCGGATCCTGACTAAAAGTTCCGTCTTGTCAACGGGCGTCGAGAGAAAATCATCACAACCGGCTTCAATTCCCTTAATCCGATCTTCCGTTTCCCACAGTATGGTAACCAAAATTATCGGAAGCAGCCGTATTTTATCATCTTGCCTGATCCTGCGGGTAACTTCAAAACCATCCATGCCGGGCATAATTACGTCCAGCAGGATCAGATCGATTTGATTACCGGAAAGTTTTTCCAGCGCTTCCTCACCGTTTGCCGCCTTGACAATTTCATAACCCTGCGGAACAAGATATGCTTCGAGAAGGTCAATGTTTTGGAGCTGATCATCGACAATTAAAATTACTGGATTAGCTTTCATCCTCTACCTCTTTTGAATTTGCCTTTTCATCATATCAGAAAACTCACTTTATATATTGACTGATTTCATTCGCAAAGGTGCGCGTATTTATCGGCTTGCCAATGAATCCGCTGTTAGTTATGTCTCTTATCTC